>JBIIYC010000211.1:0-4071 GCA_044347025.1 Bdellovibrionota bacterium | reverse complement strand
ACTCTCCGGCTGTTGGGGAAGTTCATCCGATGAGACCAGGCCCGACCTTGAGCCGAAAGAGCTTACGACGGAGAAGGAACCCCTTGATACAGAGGTCCCCGAGATAGAGCTCGTTAGACTCTCAAAAAAACTCTACCAAGCACGGATGTACTCGCTCGCCCGCGACTCGTTCAATTCATTAAAAGACCGCTATCCATTAGGTGCCTACACTACCTTTGCCGAGGTCAAAGTGGCTGACAGCTACTTCTACAATGGGCAGTTCAATGAAGCCGCGAAGAGTTACGAAGCATTCCTCAAGAACTATCCGGGCCACATAGACACCCCGTACATGAAGCTCCAAGGGGCTCGAAGCCATATCGCCTCGGCACGCGGCGGAGGTCGCGATCGCCAGCCCCTCGAACGTGGCCTGGCCCTGTATGATGAATTGATTCTTGAATACCCGAACACCGCCTACAGCACCTTCGGCCAGAACGAACGCCAGCCCGTGATCGAACAGCTGGCTGCATACGATAGGGATATCATCGAATTCTACCGAAAGGTCGGAAACGACGCTGCCGTGCGGGAGCGCGAGCAGAAATATCAGCAGCGGTGGGCCGGACGACTCCCCACCGAGACCCCATCCCCGAGCGAACCGACACCCGAGGTTCCCGAGGCCACACTCCAAAACCTAGCTGAAGTTGCCCCTCCCCCGGTACCCACTCCGGCAACGGAATTCCCCGAAGGGAATACCGACGAAACGCTCGAATCGAAGCTCTCCCCATTGGTAGAGGGTCGGATTGTGGTGAGGCGAGTGCATTGCGAGACATCCGGGGTTCCTTTCGGAACGATTGAACTCACAAGCCTTCCCGAATCCATTCGACACACCCTCACCGCTCCTGAAACTTTACAGCCGTATGAAGGCCACATCGTAGTTCAAAACCTCGGGCTCACCTCCCGACAATTAACCTTCGACTGCTTCACGAGCCAAGACATTACGATAACGCCCGAAGGGGATCTCGAGATCCTCTCGGAGAAACCCCTCGCCCTGACAGTGATGGAAGAGCCCGCACGAATTCTCCTGTCATCGATTGAGTAGCCCTATCGGATGCGAGGCATCAGCTAGCGACCACGCTCGTCGTATCTGCACGACCCTCTAACCCCCAGCGATAGCTAAAATTTTACCATCTTCGATGAAGCTGCCCTCATCTTACCACCGTGGGCAAAGAGTATTTCGTGGGCTACGTGCGCCTCTGAAATAACGTATCGCCCCCGACGGTTTTAGCCTGTTGCCTCAGGTAGAAACCCGGTATTATTTGGTTTTTGCGGTTACACGGACTGATTTACGTGAGAGAGACGCTATCCATACAGGGCCTCAAGGAGATCGACTACAACGTCGTTCTGTCACGCCTCATGCGTCGCCAGAACATCTCCGTCATGGTTCGTGCGGTTCAGAATGTATCAAACCTTGTATGTATTCTCGCCGGGGTTCTGGTGCTGGCTGTCGTCGTGCCAGATTTCCTGGCAAAGATGAGCATGAACTCGGACCTCGATACCCGAGTCGCTGCCATCAGTGACCAGGTCGCCTCCGCCCAACCACAACCGATCTCAGGAGATAAAGAGTGGGATCTGCTGGCTCAACGCAAGCCGTTCGGAACGCTCGGGCGCGTTACGAGTGCAGCTCCGAGTGCGCCGACTCCTCCGCCCTCGCCCCTGATGCTATCGCTTATCGGAACCTTCATAACCGCAGGACAGGAGCCGTACGCAATCATCGAAGACAAGAAGAAACAGAACCAAGACATGTTTCTTCTTGACCAAAACGTCTTTGACCAAGCCGTTCTCAAAAAAATCTATCAGGACCGCGTTGAGGTAGAACGAAATGGACAGATTGAAGTGCTACGCATCGACGAGATTGGGGGTGCTCCGAGTGCCGGCATTTCTAATGAGGCAGATTCGTTTGTAGTCGAGGAAGCAGAGCTCGACAAAGGGCTGGAAAACCTTCCACTGCTACTCACCCAAGCACGGGCTGTTCCCTACTTCAAGGATGGGCGCTCAATCGGGCTCCGATTATTCGCTATCAAAACCGGAAGTCTGTACGAGAAGGTTGGCCTGCGTAACGGCGATATCTTGAAAACGATCAACGGCAACAATCTCGGCGACATCTCGCAGGCGCTCAAACTCTTCGAGCAGCTCAAACAGGAGCGATCAATCAACCTAGTTTTAGAACGTGACAAGCAAGACAGAGAATTTAAGTACTCGATAAGGTAGACCATGGTACTCACACGATCCCGATTACATCTCCTTACCGCAGCGTGCGTTGCGCTTTCGACCGTTATCACACCGACCACGACGTTTGCGCAACAAGACCCTGCGGCTCCAAATGAGCAGGAGTATGCCAAAGACTCCAACACCGAAATTAACGTCAAAAATGCCGACATAGCCGCAATTATTCGTATTTTTTCGCGCAAGACGAAGCGTAACTATATTCTCGACGAGAAAGTTCGCGGGAAGGTATCGATCTACTTACCGGGCAAGGTCTCTGCAGAAGAGTCGCTCCGCATCCTCGACTCCGTTCTAGCGCTGAAAGGCTTTGCTGCAGTTCCTATCGGCGACAACCTCTGGAAGATCGTACCAGCGAAAGAGGCCCGGCAATCAACGATTCCGACAGTGACCGACGGCCGGGTTGAGAACCCAACATCATCAGTCGTTACTCGGCTCGTAGCGTTAAAATATGTAAACGCCCAAGACGTCCAACAGATCGTCTCCCAGCTTATCTCAGCCGATGGTCTCGTGAATGCCTACACCGGCACCAACTCACTTATCCTCATCGATGGCGAGGACAACATCCAACGTCTCTTGAAGATCATCGATGAGCTGGACGTCCCTTTTTCAAATCGAGAGATGACGATTATCCCGGTCACCCATGCCGACGTCGAGGATATCGCCCAGAAACTGAACGAAATCCTCGGAGAGGGGAGCGCGAAGAAAGATGGCCCATCCTCAGCAGGTGATGTTCGGGCAAGCATGGCAGACCCAAACGTCGCTGCTCAAATTCCGGCAGCTGGCTCTTCAATACCACGTGCATCGGGTAGTAAAACGATCGCTGCTCGAGGCCTCTCTCCGAAGATCATTCCCGATCAGCGCACAAACTCCATCATCGTCGTCGCAGACGATGAGACAACGGCGAGAGTTCGCGCATTAATCGCCCAACTCGACAGCAAGGTCGATCTCTCAGGCAATAAGTTCTACGTCTACAGGTGCCAGCATGCGAACGCCGAGGAGTTAGCACAGGTCTTGGCCGGACTCGTTGGCGGGGGCTCCACTGGTGGCACTGGAACAGGCTCGTCTCGGGGTGGACTCGGAGGCTCGGGCAATCAGGGTGGCTCCGGTCTCTTCGGCTCTTCTTCAGGGTCGAATCAGAACTCTTCACTCGGCAGTAACTCCTCCTCGCGCAGTGGCTCAGGAATGTTCTCGCAGGGCGCCGGAAGACAAAACTCAGGTTCGAGCAATAGATTGGCCCCTACCTCGACCCAGCTCGGAGAGAACATATCCGTTACGGCCGATCCAGCAACGAATTCCCTCATCATCGCGGCCAGCAAGCCTGACTACGAGAAGATCCGGACACTCCTCGCTCAGATAGATATCAAGCGTCGCCAGGCTCTCGTGGAAGCAACGCTCCTTGAGGTCTCTATCGACAGAACGATTCGTACGAACACGAGCTTCCTGACCTCAACGGGTGGTGCTGACGGCGGAATTCTAGCCAAGAGTGACTTCAGTGCGGACAATGGACTCGCGCGACTCCTCTCTGAACCTTCGAAACTTCAGGGGCTCACCCTCGCCGCGGCGAGCGCTGGATCCCTTACCCTTCCTGGCGGAATCACGATCCCGACCCAGACGGTTCTTGTGAGCGCTGCGCAGCAGAACAACAATATCAACGTTCTCTCTTCGCCAACGATTTTGGCGACAGACAACGAAGAGGCTCAGATCGTTGTTGGTAACACGGTACCCTTTGTTGCGAGCACCGGCACCAACGCCACAAACCTCAACAACACCTTTAATCAGATCGATCGACAGGACGTAGGTATTACGCTCCGC
>JBIIYC010000210.1:0-4075 GCA_044347025.1 Bdellovibrionota bacterium | reverse complement strand
ATGAAACGGAGCATCGATTAGTCAGAGAGCGGTTTGACGAGATCTCTTCTGCTCATTACCGCGATCGCCCAAACCTCATACCGGGCAATCTCCTCGATGCGCCTGTGGCTGTGTGGGTAGATGGAGACACGGGGAGCGCTGGAGAGATTACCTCCCTCATTCTCCGCGGCCGACCAAACACGACTATCATCGGGGTACCAACTGCTGGAATGGCGACCTGCAACACGACACGTCGAATTCCCCGTGATCTCCATCCACTCGTATCCTCTCAGGGCTCGGGCGGTCCGATCACGATCCCCGAGCCAGAGCCGTGGGATATCGACGTGCATATAACCTCTGGCGTGTGCGCGGACCGCCACCACCGAGCCTCGGTGCGACCGTTGGTCGTTGATCACGTTGTGGGGGATCCGTCCACTGCCGCATCGTGGATTGAGGTCACGGTCCGCAGCTTACAGGCTCTGCGTGAGCTTGCCGCCTGAAGCCCGGCTACGGAGGGGCCAAGGGGCGACTTCTTTACTTCCGCAAATGCGCGGTGCATCCACGTTGTCACCCACCGATGCCCGATGGCACACTCTGATTGAGCTAGCTCATTAGTGTGGTGTGCGCCCATGTGGTCCATGCACCTCGGCGGATTTCGATATATTCTTCCACAGGTTTAAGCGCCATTGCGCTGCACCTAACCTCTCGTCTCAGACACCGCGCGCTGAGTTGCGAAAGAGGATTAGGCACCCGGGATTGCGAGGGGGAGTGGCCGCCGTAACTCTCTTTTGAAACTCATCATATCGCCCACACCGCCACGCGATAGCCCCCGCGTCCTATGACCTGGCTTGAACGGGATGTAAAAGCTGTGTAATATCACCGCGCTACAAGGACTGAAGCAGCTACTCCCTTTGACGCGATATGGGGGCAGAAGGTCGAAGCGCTCCCCGTCGGGAAGCGGAGCGACCATGCAGACGGAGCTTTATGACGCTACACCAATACGTTCTGAACACCTTCATGATCTACATCTTCGTTAAGGCTCTGATCTTGGCGCCCCTCGGATGGATGACGCTGGTGTATCGATGGAGCGAGCGTCAGGCGCGCCTAGACGGCACCGAGCAATAGCCCGAGCTCCTATTACCCCCCGCAATAGACCCCACCGGGCTGAGCCAAAAGGCCGAGTAAATACCGAAAGCTCTCTCTGTCCCGTTTCTCCGTACTGCTAGTACGCCATATACCGCAGCTGCGGTACGCTGGTTCCTTGCATCAACTCAGGTAACGATGATGCGGATTGAAGCACGCGCTCAAGGATGTTTTTCTTTCGAGACGCATAGTGGAGCGAGGGCAGCTCATCAGCCTTCAGGGTCACGCCAGCGAGAACGAGAGCTTCTCGAGCTGCGTCGTATATGTCACCAAAATCATCAACGAGACCCAATGCCTTCGCTTCCACTCCGAGCAGTACGCGTCCATCTGCGAATTCACGCACCTTGGCCTCGGGGATCTTTCGACCATCAACCACGGCTTTGATAAAGAGGTTGTGCACCTTGGTCGCCGTCTGCTCAAGAAACGCACGGTCCTGCTCGGTCATCGGCCGGAATTGATTGCCGACATCCTTGAGGCTCCCGGACTTCACTGTATTTATGGATACCCCAACCTTATCGGCGATCGTCGTAAAGTTCGGGATCTGCATTATGACACCAATGGAACCGGTCTGTGTCCCTGGCTGACAGAAGATCTTGCTGGCCGCAAGCGATGAGTACAAACCGCCAGACGCGGCCAAGGTTCCCATCGAGACAACGATCGGCTTCTGAGCCTTAAGGCGCGCCACCGCGTTGTATATCTCCTCTGAGGGGGCAACGGCGCCACCAGGAGAGTCAACCCGAAGCACGATCGCCTTCGTGTCGGTGTGCTTCACCTCCTCATACAAGGATTTGAGTACCTCTGTGGCATCCTCGATCGTGCCTGCAAGTTCGATCACCGCGACGCGAGGTCCACCGATCTTTCCGGCCGCTGTCGCGAGTCCCCCGATCATCGGGATGGCGATCAGGGCGATCGCTGCGATGGTGAGAATTTTGGCAAGCCAGACTTTGTACTCGTTCATTGTGCTGTGTTCCGAACAGAATTATCCCCGGTAGTCTAGCCCGCCTTGGGCCGGTCGTATACGGCAAAAAAACGGAGGGATCTCCGCCAAAATCAAAGATGTGGCTTTATCTGAAGGCCTAATCATTGGATGATAGGCTGCATATCCCCCGGGTATGAGTACTTGTATGGACCAGAACATTAGACAGATCCTCCTCGATTCCGCCGCCCTTAAGACGACATTAGCGAATCGTGCCGACTTCATTGATGCGATTTCGAAGGCTGCTGAGGCGTTGCACCGGACCGTTCAGCAAGGCGGCACCATCTTTGCCTGCGGCAATGGTGGCTCGACCTGTGACGCCATGCATCTCTGCGAAGAATTGGTGGCGCGCTACAAACGCAATCGGCCGGGGATCAAGGCCCTTCACTTCATGGACCCTTCGGTGCTCACCTGCTGGGCGAATGATTTCTCCTTCGAGGATGCCTTTCGCCGTTACGCCGAGACCTTCTGCTCCGATAAAGATATCTTGATCGCGATCTCAACCTCGGGCCATTCAAAGAACGTCCTCCATGCGGTGCATGCAGCAAAAACGAAGGGCACGAAGGTTGTTGGGCTTATTGGTAAGGATGGCGGTGCGCTTGCACCTCTGTGCGATGTGGCGTTGACCGTTCCCGCCTCTGCAACTGAGCGGATACAAGAGGCCCATATCACAATTATCCACATCTGGTGCGAACTGCTCGAGACGACCTACGGTTTGGCATAGACTGCGTCACCGTTTGCACAGAGTTGCGCGCTAACGCTCAGTTTTGCACCCTCGAAGCTTAGACGGTTCGCTCAAGTAGTTCAGCTGCCCGACGCTCACTCATTGCAAACGCCGCCTGAATTGTCTTTGCGCGGCGCAAGTAGAGGTGTAGGTCATATTCCCAGGTAAAGCCGATCCCCCCATGACACTGGATCGCGACTTCGCACACGCGCGGCGCGACTTCAGAGGCGTGTAGCACCGCGGCTCGACATGTGAGTGCGCGCTGAGACTCGGAGTTGATCGATGCCCATGCAGCGAACCGCGATAGGCTCTTCAGGGACTCCGCGGCCGCGTGAATATCGGCAAGCTTCTGCTGAATTGCCTGAAAAGCGCCGATCGGTCGCCCGAACTGTTCGCGGGTTTTCACATACTCGCAGGTCATCGTCACAACTCGCTCGCACACTCCTGCAGCCTCGGAAGCCTTGAGAACCTCAACAGCATCTTCAAGCGCCACTGAAGCCTCTCTACTTACAACGAGCGCGTGGGCCGATGAGAGTGTGATTCGTGTGAGAGCCGTCGTCAGATCGAGGGCCGTAGCCGCCTCCACACCAACCCCTGGCTGGTTTAGAGGCACAACAACTGCCCTCCGTCCCTCGGGGGTATCTGCAAAGGTAATGAGGCTCCCTGCACCCTCAGCCCCCCAGGCCCACGCAACTGCCCCCGAAACGGTGCCGCCCGTGCCATCCATAGCTACCGACGAGCAGGCGCTCGGCGCCAGCGCCGATGGTAGCGCGGCATATCGCTCCTGATACTCACTGCGCTCCCGCTCTCCGAGATAGCGCGGGAAGACCGCCGAGCACACAAGCCTCTCCGTGATAGGTTCAGGCACAAGGGCATAGCCACATTCATGGGCGACAAGCGCAAGCTCCTCTAAGGAGAACACAGGAGGGTCACCACCAAACCCCTCGTCTAAACCGAGGTCCTGTAGACTGCTGATAAAGGCTTCATCAGAACGAATGCCCCCTTCTATTCGGCCACGAAGATACTGGGGGCTCACTCGCTCAGCGAAGAAGCGACGCGTTACGTCTCGAAGTTCGATCTGCTCACCTGAAAGCTTCATTACATCATCCCAAGAAGCCCCTTCACCTCGTCGGACGGCTCCCACGGTGGTTGAAAGGTGATGTTGACCACGACATCAGTGACCCCCACTACGGCCGCAACCTTCTGCTGAACCTCGTGCTTTAGTTGTGGACCAGCTGGACACATCGGAGAGG
>JBIIYC010000234.1:0-3608 GCA_044347025.1 Bdellovibrionota bacterium | reverse complement strand
GATCGTATCCGTACGAGCCGTTCCACAATACCAACGTGGGGGCCTTTGTTGGGTCTGGATGCCACGCCTTTTTCAGGGGGCCGTATGCTAGGTCAATCGTGCCGGTGCTCAGCGTCGCGCCGATCGCGCGTTCAGCGGCATCGAGCGAGCCAGCTCCGCCGTATCCGAGGTGAGAGTGGAGACCCGGCGTGATCATCGCCAGATACATCTTGGCGTCCACGAGTGCATCAGCAACTGCTGGGGCCGTCTTCTCGTTGATCTCGGTGTCGTAATGGACCTCAAAACCGAGCTGAATGTGGTCGGGAATGCGGGGTCGAATCGTAGAGGCTATCAGCTGTATAATACCCACGACGTCGAGCGCATCTGCGCTCCAGGCCGGGCGGATGTTACCCGGGACGAACCCGCCCTTGCCGGCGTTAAAGGTCCAACGGCATAGGCTGTGAAACGTGTGTGGGCTAGTCATAGCAGATCTCCTTACCTCATTGTTACGACGCGTGTCCGCCCAATTTTTGAGCAACCGATTCCTTCCATATCCCGTATGCATCGTGGGTCGCTGCCATCGTGCTGCGGTCGGGTTCGACTATGAGCTCGCGACTGAGCCCGCGAAATGCATCCGAGAACGAAAAGATCCCCGCGCCGATGCCAGCGCCGCGAGCTGCGCCCTCTGAGCCGTCGGTGCTGTAGAGCTCAAGCGGCACCTCGGTGGTGGTGGCGAACGTTTGGCGAACGATCTCGCTCTGGAACATATTTGCGTTTCCGGCCCGAACTCTCACTGGTGCGAGTCCCATATCTCGCATGATCTCGAGGCCGTAGCAGAGGGCGAACACAACGCCTTCTTGGGTTGCTCGGAAGAGGTCGGCGGGTGTGTGCCGATTGAGGTCGAGTCTCTCTAACGAAGCACCGATAGTGCGGTTTGAAAGGGTCCGCTCGGCCCCGTTGCCGTATGGAAGAGCGATGACGCCCCTCGAGCCCGCCGGGCTGGTGGCGGCCATGGCGTTTAGCTCGTGATAGCTCTTTCCAGCCCCGAGAGTGTGTTTCATCCAGCGATAAAAGCTTCCAGCTCCATTAACACACATCAACATTCCCACACGAAGGTGGTCGGGTGTGCTGTTGACGTGCAAGAAGTTGTTCACCCGCGAGTGAGGGTCGACCCCCAGCTTGCTGGCAACACCGTATACAACCCCCGAGGTCCCGGCATTCGCGGCTATCTCGCCAGGGTTCATAACATTGAGGGCCAGGGCGTTGTTGGGTTGGTCGCCTGCCCGATAGGTAACTGGAACACCGGCGGGGATACCGAGGCTCTCGGCGATGTCGGTGCGGACACCGGCGAACGCCCCGAGGCATGGGGAGACAGGAGGGATAATGGTGGAGGGGACTCCGAAGTACTCAAGTACCATCTGCGCGGGGCGATGTTCGAGGTAGTCCCACAACACTCCTTCAGAAAGCCCGGTGGGGGTGGTTCCGAGTCGTCCAGTAAGCTTGAATGTGAGGTAGTCTCCCGGAAGCATCAGGTGGCTGGCTTTTTCAAACACCCGCGGCTCGTTGCGTAGCACCCAGGCCAGCTTCGAAGCAGTGAAGTTCCCTGGGGAGTTTCCGAGTCGAGATAGGCAGTTATCTGGACCAAGCGCATCAAATGCCTCTGCTCCAATCTCGACCGCACGACTGTCACACCAGATGATGGAGGGACGAATTGGCGCCCCGTCGTCATCAACGAGCACCAGCCCGTGCATTTGGTAGGCTATGCCGATCCCCTTGACGCCGCGAAGAGCATCCTGATGCGTGGCTCGAATAGCCTCAATGGCTCGCTTTGTATGTTCCCACCAGAGTTCGGGGTCTTGCTCTGCCCAGCCTGGCTGCGAGCTTTGGATCTCAAGCTCCTGAGCCGGAGAGGTCGCGTGTGTGAGTACCGAGCCGGAGTGTGCATCGAGTAAGCACACCTTCACTGCAGAGCTGCCGACATCGATACCGAGAAGTGTTTCTACCATGGGTGTGAATGCTCCGGTTGAAGTGGGGCGGTTCAGTCGGGGAGGGAGCAGCGCAGGTTCCTCGGCTGAATTGCAAAGAGCCTACTCCACCAAGCTTCGGTGGCCAAAGGTAAAAATTCAGGAACGGTGGCTAAGCCGGCGGTCGGTGTGCTCGGCTACGCTGCGCACGCTCATGTCTCGGATTTAATTGAGCCGCGATGTGAGCTGTAAAAAAGTGAGATACCCTACTGAATTGTCTCGCTAATTTCGGCGATTGTGCTTGCTATCTGGGGAGCGCTCTTGTAGCATTAGAGGGCTCGTAGCGAGAGGAATTCTTCGCTGAAAAGATCGCGCGAGCAGCGCTCTTTAAAAACTCTTCTGTCTTTGATGCTTCCGAGATGCGGAACTCCGCGTAACAGCATCAAACCATTATAGTCTTTACAACAGCGCAGCGATCCATGAGCGATTCAATGACGGGAGAGAGGAAGTTGTCGAAATTTTCGGCGCGAGAAAAGGTGTTGAGCGGGCTCTGTATCGTGTTCGGAGCCGCGCTTGTCTTCGGAGGTCGCGACCTTCCAGAAGTAAGTGCTCGCGAGTCCGGTAGTTCCAATCTCTTCGAAGAGCTCAAAGTGTTCACCGATGTTCTCTCTGTTGTGAAGCGTGACTACGTCTCTGATGTAGAGAACAAGAAGGTCGTTGAAGGTGCGATCAAGGGGATGCTGACGACACTCGATCCCCACAGTGGATATCTCGATCCTGATTTTTATCAAGATCTCCAAGTTCAAACGAAAGGTGAGTTCGGTGGTCTCGGTATTGAGATTACCATCAAGGATGGGCTTCTGGTCGTAGTTGCACCGATGGAGGATTCTCCTGCTGAAAAGGCGGGCGTTCGTCCTGGTGATGTGATCGTGAAGATCGACGGCAAATACACCAAGGAGTTTTCGCTGGTTGATGCGGTAAAGAGGCTCCGTGGGCCAAAAGGAAGCCCAATTCAGATCTCGCTGGCACGCAAGGGCGTTCCGGATCTGATCGATGTTACGATCGTTCGGGACAACATATCGGTACACAGTGTTAAGGCGCGGTATTTAGGTGATGGCTTCGGGTACGTGCGTATCTCGCAGTTTATGGAGCAGACCGCGGATGACCTTAAGGCCGCTCTGGCGCGACTGACCAAGGACAGTTCTCTTCCTGAGCTACGAGGTCTTATTCTCGATTTGCGTAACAATCCAGGAGGTCTTCTCGCACAAGCCGTGCGTGTCAGCGATATGTTCCTCAAGGAGGGGGTGATCGTATACACCGATGGGCGTGTTGAGTCCCAGAAACAGAAGTTCTTCGCGCACGCGCGTGGAACTGAGCCAGACTATCCGATCGTTGTGCTTGTTAACGGTGGTTCGGCGTCGGCGTCGGAGATCGTTGCGGGCGCATTGAAGGATCACGGTCGAGCGCTCATCCTCGGCACGCAGACCTTTGGTAAGGGGTCGGTGCAGACGATAACACCACTTGAGAACGGTGGTGCTCTCACGCTTACAACAGCTCTCTACTACACAAAGAGTGGTAACTCGATTCAGGCTCGCGGTGTGAAGCCGGATATTGAGGTCGACGTCGCGGCTGCTTCCGACTCCGTTGATGTGCCAGCTACTAAGC
>JBIIYC010000068.1:0-13784 GCA_044347025.1 Bdellovibrionota bacterium | reverse complement strand
CGATGCTTGCATTGTAATGAGGGAGAGTAGAAGCGTTGTGATGAGCGCTGCGAGTAAAAAGAATGGGTGAGGATAGGGCCTCATACGTCGCTCAGTTACCTTGTGGATAGCTACTCCGGAATTACTTCGTCCGCTCTGCGGGTAGTCGAGAGACGCTTCCGTAAACGACCGAGCCGCGTGGCTGGGCCGCGGCTTTTGTCGACGCAAAAGCGCTCCATTGCATCGATAAGGCCCTGTTCGCCTCCTTTGGCGAAGGTGAGTCCAAGGTCCGACGCGCGTCGGAGTGATGCAACTGCACGAGGTAGTTCGCGTTGCGCAGTTTCAAACTGTTGCGATTGTCGATAGACAGTAGCGAGACGATCCAAGCTCGTCATTATGATAGCGACGAGCGCTTCGTTGCGATCGCGGGCGTGCTTCACGACGTCCGGAATAGGTTCTCCCTTGGTTGCAAGCGCAAGCGATTGATCCACGGTGTCGCGAATGAAGGGTTTAACAAGATAGCCCCGAGCCCCAGCCATCAAGAGCTCAAAGACATCATCAACGTTCGGATTGGCAGATGCAGGGATGGCAACAATTTGTGGCGCTATCTCCAGTACCTGAGTAAACCACTCCTTCATCGGATAATTACCCTTCTTGGCATCGAAAATGATGTGGGTAAATTTCCGTCCCTCAAATTTATCAAGTGCTGCGAGATGATTGGGAGATTCAGCGATTGTTTTGAAGCCCAAGCTACGAAGAGTGGCCCGGAGTAGATTGCGATCGGCAGCGTCAGGTTCGACGAGCAGTATGGACGCTGTGCTGCGTTCAGCGTCTGAGAGATTTTGTGATGAATCAATCGTGCTCATCAAATCTACATTGTGCGTCTCGCGCACGTGGTGCGCAGATGCGGTGCTTCTCAAGCGGTTTAAACTCAACGTCCCTGCGAAGAACAGCTATCACGCGACCGCCCGTATGCGTGATCAAAGGTAGGTATCGACCTAGCCGGGGCGTAACTTGATGGTAAAAATGGGTAGTTCCCTCAGTCGAGGCGGCTAAGGTGTTGAAATTAGGTGGGCGTTGCTATCGCAGCAGGGGGATTCGTTCGGCAGACAGGACGATAGGCGGATAATTGAGGCACTGCGCGCCGAGGAGCGTTTGCACATGGCTGATTCTCCTCTGTAGTGGCGTTGTGTACACAGGATGTGAGAGCGACATTAGATTGAGAACTTCGATAGCGGAGCATGGTTCCAGCTCGAGGTCGTTGAGAATCTTTATCGCCAGGGTATCGGCGTGCTGCTCCATCTCTTGGGTGGCATCATGTGGATGGCCAAGTGCCATGTGCGCTAACTCGTGTGCGATGACAAACGAGAGCTGTGCGTTTGTGCCAACTAATCGGAGAAGGGAAGTTGTGACGACGATGGTTTCATCAGGTCGTATAAAGGCATTCGCCACGTCTGACGTTGTAAGCGCTAGAGTGGGAGCAAGTGAGTGGCCCCGTTTCCGGTAGACTGCAACAACTCTCTCAAGCAGGGCAGCTATCTGTGGATCTGCGCGGAGTGGAGCGTGATGGGCCGCTGGTCGAGCGCCTTGAGGAGACTCAGTCGCGGCGTATATCTGACAGGAAACAAAATCCTGTCCCTGCACCAGATCGGGATTGGCGCTGGTAACTGCAACAACTGCGATGGTGCACAGGAACCGCTGAAAAAACCTCATTATCCAATGATAGTATACGGTGGGTTCCGACCAAAACCTTTTGGTGTTGGTACACATTGGTTTTTGGGGGCTTCGACGTAATGAGTGGATAGTGCTAATGGGCAAAACGTCCCAAACCGCTGCTTTAACTTGGAAATAACGTGGATGTGCAGGTCCTGTAGCACCCACTCAATGCATCCATGAGCCAGAGGTTTTGGCTCATCGACGGAATTAGTGGGTAGTAGTGGGGCAGAGCTACGGCATAACCCGCTGAGTTTCCAAGTCTCCGCCTTGTTTCGTCAAAACTCTCGCAATGCTCACTACGGAACCTTTTTTCACCACCCTGCTAGCAGGGCGGGTGCCTCTGGAGATCTGTTGTCATCGCCTGATCGGAGATGTTCTTTCATAGTCAGTAGTTAGTGTCTATCGTGCACGTTGATGCGAAAAACAGACTCCTTCTGGGGGAATTGCGTAAGCGTCACGGTATGAGCTGAGTAGATAGACCTTTTGATATTCCCTGTTTTGAGGCACAGTTAGACTGGTGTAGTGAGCAGGATGCGAGGAAAGAGAGCGTAGATAATGCCGCAGCAATCGAAGAAGGAATTGCGTCAGGAGATGAAGGTGGTGCTGGCAAACCTCGACAAGCGGTGGGCTGCAAAAGCGCACGCAGAGGTATGCGCACAGCTCTCACGCTTGGTGGCGACGCAGTGTTCGGCTTCCCCCGTCCGACATGTATTGGCATGGATCCCTTGTTTTCCGGGAGAGGTGGACCTAGCAGCGTTCATTGGTGACATGTTTAAGACGTCATCCGTCTATCTTCCACGGGTTGATGATCACAACGTGATGAGTTTTGTTCGTGTCTCAGATGATTGGGCCGCTACGTTGGAAGTTGGTCCGCGAGGGATTCGGCAGCCTCCGGCTACCTGTGGAGAGGTATTTGTGCCTGACGACGGTGGTGACGTGATCGTTATCGCGCCCGGGCTGGCGTTCGATGCGCAGGGCCGGCGGCTTGGACGAGGAGCTGGGCATTACGATCGTTTTCTTGAGGATCCGCGACTTCATCGCGCAGTAAAGATCGGTGTATGTTGGTCGATGCAGGTGGTGCGCGAGATCCCGGTGGATCCGCATGATGTAAATATGGATTGGCTCTGTCACGAGCGTGGCGTGATCCAACTTGAGCCGAGTGTAGTATGAGTGAATCAATTCAATATCCAAGTAAGCCGACGGGAGCGCTCCGAATAGTTGTCTTAGGTGACGTTGTCGGGCGGCCTGGTCGAATCGCTTTGAAGAAGCACCTGAAAGATTTGAAAAGCGCAGTCAGTGCTGACCTCGTCGTGGTAAACGGTGAGAACGCTGCAGGAGGAGCTGGCATCGATCCGTCGACCGCGTTGGAGATTCGGGATGCGGGAGCAGACGTCATAACTCTGGGCGACCACGCGTTTCAACGTAAAGGATCCTCCGAATTTCTCGATAAGAACGGCTCCTGGTGTATTCGACCGATAAACTTGCCACCTGAGACGACACCCGGGAGTGGGTGGTGTTCGTGGCAGGATAAAGACGGAACCCGAGTATGCGTCGTTAATGTAATGGGGCGCGTGTTTATGGGGGGCGCAACGGATTGCCCCTTCCGCGCCATGAGGAGCTGGTTGGATACTATCGCGCTTGATGGGCCGGCTATTACGATCTGCGATATGCACGCCGAAGCGACATCCGAGAAATGGGCGATGGCTCGGCACGTTGATGGCCAGGTATCGCTACTGGTAGGCACCCACACCCATGTGCAGACGTCTGATGCCCAGGTGTTGCCGGGTGGCACCGGATACATAACGGACCTTGGAATGACCGGGGCCAACACGGGGGTTATCGGGATGGATGCTCGGGTGGCTCTGAATCGGTTTCTTGGGCCGAAGCCGGCGCCGTATGAGATCGCAGAGGGTGAGGGGATCTTGCACGGGGTGATTGCGGATATCGATCGCAGCACGCACAAGGCGCTCGCCGTGTACTTAGTGAAGTAATAGAAGGCTCCTCTCTGCTTCCGAGTGGGCATCTCAGCGCCATTCTTCTGAGCCCCCTTTGGTAAGGTCGGTTTCGAGTGTCGTGTTTTACCCACGATGTGCGAACGGTGTTTGGGTCTAGCGAGTCGAAAATAGGTACAACTAATCAGATCCCCCTCGCATCCTAGTTTCTCGAAGAGCTCCGATAACGCGTATCGGCCTCGTTGTTGTCGTTGTGTCGGGTGTCTGTGCTTGCGCACTGCGCTCTGAGACGTTTGATTTTATCAGAGGATATTATGGTAAAAGTTAGCCGCTTGCTTACGTCGATCACCGTAGCAGCCGTTACAAGTTTAGCCACCGTTAATCCGATTCAGGCCCAGGATCAATTGCCCGCAGATAACAGTGGAGACGACATCGGCGATTACCATCCAGCTCCCGCGTATCGTGAGTCTGAATCGCATCCGCTCCGCATTTTAGCGTACATCGTGCATCCGATCGGCTGGGTGGCGCGCGAGTTGATATTCCGTCCGCTCAGTTATTTTGCATCTTCCACGCCGGAAACGCGGGACGTGATGGGATACCGTGAGCCGTTTGATTTCCGAAAGCCAAGCTGCTTCTCCAAGGGAGAAGGGGTGCCTGATTGCCGGAAGCTGACTCCCTTCAACTACGATGATTCAGCGGACCGCGGGGCGACAGGAGAGCAGGTGGTCTACTTTCCCGATGTGAATTTCGATTTCAACAAGCGCTCGCTCAATCGAGTCGGAAAGGAGAAGGCGATTGAGGTTTCGAAGATGCTAGCTCGTGGCGAGCCAGTAAACGTCGAGCTGCAAGGAAACACCGATAAGCGTGGAAGCGACGAGTATAACATGAAGCTCGGAATGGACCGCGCTGAAGCCGTTAAGGCCGAGTTGGTGTCGCTTGGTATCCCAGCGTCACGACTCTCAACGGTGAGTTTTGGTGAGCGCAAGCCTCTCTTCACCGAGGATGAAGATTGGGCGTACGCTGCAAACCGCCGCGTAGAGGTCCACATGAACGGCCAAAAGGCTGTGCTACCGAACAACTAATGTCTGAACGCTGCGCAGTGCTCGCTTACTGATCGTTGGCAGCCGCGCGCACTTCGATAGTCCGCGAGCCAGCTGCTTGTGCAGCCTTCTGCGAATAGTCGGTTGCGCTCGGAAGGGTTGCGATCTCCTTCGTTTGCGCAATGCCGATCCACTCAAGGAACGATTGCACGACGGATTTGCGCGATTCCCGGTATGAAATGAGCTGCCGGATCGTTTGGGTCTCAGAGAGGAGCAGGATCTGATCTCGATCGCTCTTCTCCTCTAATTTTTCAATCCGTTCACGTAGCCACGTGCGCTGACTTCTCAGGTCCGCAATCTCGTCATCCTTCGCGTCGAGCATGCGCTCTTGCATAGAGAGGAGATTCTTGAGCCGCTGAACCTCTGTTGCAGACTCAGGCGCTCCCATTTCAGGGGAAGAGTCCGACGGAGAGGTTTCGCTTGCAGCTTCGCACGCGTGTGCCTCCGGGGACGGTGTCTCGTCTATCGCCGAGCACTCCACGGGGTTAGCGGCTACCGGCGGTGCTGAGCAAGCATGATCACCCTCGCTCACCGATGGTGCCGCTGCGACCGGATTTCCGGTCGGTGCGCCAAATATCTCGGTAAGCTGCGCTGCTGAGTAGTATCGAACTCCATCCTCTGCGATCTCAACGGTCAGGTATCCCGACTCGCTAAAGCGCAGCAATGTGCGAGCTGAAACTCCTGCGATCTGTACGGCTTCGTCCTCGGAAATGCGAACCTGATCTGTCATAGCGACCACTACTCCTGAACGAAGTTAAGATCACGCACCTCAAGCACCGAGGTCGAGCCCGGCGTCTGCGTTGAGAGACCTCCAGTGATGACGGCACGGCCGCCATTACTGAGCCCCTCGCGGATCTGAACGGTCTGAAGAGCTGACTCGATCTCACCGACGCGCGTGTCCGCAGAGTCAAATGAGATAGGAGTGATTCCCCAGTAGAGCGCCATTCGACGAAGCGTTTGCTCCTTGCGAGATAGTCCGTAGAGTGGCTGCTGTGGACGATACTTTGCTACCAAGCGCGCTGATGTACCGGTCTCGGTGCACGCGATGATCGCATCCGCTGACGTCTTCACTGCTGCCGCACATGCTGCGTAGGCGATAGCGTCTGGAACTGTGTACGAATCAGAGTTGCGAAGTCGAAGCTTGTACTCCTCGAATGCAAAGTTCTGCTCAGCCGCAACTGCGATGCGGGTGATGTACCGTACGCACGCTGCGGGATGTTCGCCGATCGCGGTCTCGTCCGAGAGCATCACGGCATCAGCGCCAGCCATCACGGCTGCTGCGATGTCTGATACCTCGGCGCGGGTCGGTCGCACGGCGGTGATCATGGAGTGCATCATTTGGGTTGCAACGATGACGGGAATGCCACGGAAGTTAGCCTCCTCAATGAGTCTCTTCTGGAGCATCGGGAGCTGCTCAAGCGGAACCTCAAGGCCGAGGTCTCCACGAGCTACCATGAGTCCATCCGATACCTGGATGATCTCCTCGATGTTCTCTAGAGCTGCGCGTCGCTCGATCTTGGCGATGATGCCGGTGAAGGCACCCTTGTCGTTGATGATATGTCGCAGCTTGATGACGTCACTTGCCGCGCGAACGAACGAGATTGCGACGTAGTCAACGCCATGCTTGATTCCCCAATCGAGGTCGGTGATATCCTTCTTGGTCGTTGCTGGAAGATCGACATCACTGTCTGGAAATGCGATTCCAACACGCGATCGGATGCGCCCACCCTTAACTACGCGGCACACCACATGGTCGCTTGCTACGGATTCAGTTACCAACTCAAGTAAACCGTCTGCCAATAGAACGCTATGGCCAGGGTGGAGTGTTTGCATCGGATTGACGGTCTCGACGAAGATGGTCTTTGCATTCGAGAGTCCCCCTTGCGCAACTCGAAGTTCGATGAGCTGTCCGTCAGAGATAGGACAGAAGTCTCCCTCTACGTTTGAAATTCGGATCTTTGGACCGGAGAGATCTTGGAGGATCGCGACCCACGCACCCATCTCAGCGGCGATGCGGCGGACCTCGGTTAGCGAGGCGAGATGCTCGTCGTGACTTCCATGTGAGAAGTTAAGACGGAAGACGTTTACGCCGGCCTCGATCAACTCACGAATCTTCTCGGGTGAGCGAGACGATGGTCCCAAGGTTGCTACAACTTTAGTCTTTCGATGGCGCAGGGTGCGCTCGTCGAGTGGACGCTCGCGACTCCATAGTGTGCTCGTTAGTGAATCGATGTTTCTGGCGGACGCCTCAAAATTCATTCTGATACCTCTGAATATATAGTGCCGACTACCGAGCGCCCTCGAAGATGCCACGCATCGCAGCTCAAAATCGAAAGGCTCTCTCATGCGAGTCCGGGGGGAGCTTGAATCGTCAACTCCGTCACCGGCTTGGAAATGAAAAACGCCTCTAGTTTCGGGCACTTGCTCGATAGAGGGAGGGGAGTGTGGCGCGTGCCGCAATCCCCCAAAAGTGGCCCTAGGATAAGCCACCGTTCGGGGGTTTTACAAGGTTAAGAAGTGGGTTTTGTGGCGTGAGGCTTTCACCATGAAGCCAGGTACTTACACGATTCTCTCGGTGTCTCCCGGGAGAATTGCCGCCCAGATAGCGGATTCCCGCATCGCTTGGCGGTCGACCAGACATCTAACTTCACGAGAGGCGAGTTCCGTCAAGGGTGTTTTTTAGGTGCCCTGGCGGTGAATGGAGCTGTGTCGACCGGGGACAGACCCCTCGGTGCAGGTGCTCCGGTGTCGTCGTAAGGATTTCACCCGGTATTGTAAGAGGTTGGTTGTTCGATATGAGTTCCCAAGATTCCCAGAAAGATTCCTCCGAGGCCCAGTACTTGAGCAAGCGAGTTCTCGTGAATGGGCAGTTTGTGACGCTCTACAGCTCGAATGGACAGACGTGGCTCTCGTCCCCAGAGGAGATTCCAGAGCTTATGGCTCGCTTGGACAACGCTCGGATAATGCTTGCAAGTGGCGAGAAGCCCGAGGTTGCAGAGGGAGCGAAGCCACAAAAGACTGATGGCGCTGCGGAGCAGCCAGTGCCCGCGAAGCTTGCTTCGAACAAGTACCGCATGAAGGGGCCCAAGCCGCGTCCGATCCTCCGTCAGGGCGGTGCAGTTATCATGGGAACTCCCGTAGAGCCGATCTCCGCGTCGAGCACCGTTGTCACGATGTCTCCGTCAGAGGAGTCCGATTCGAAGCCTGTGGTTGGTAGCAAAGCAGCTGGCGGAGCAAAAGCCAAAGCTGCGCCGACAGCCGTGGCAAAGGGCAAGGGTATGCCGGCAGCAAAGGTTACCGCGGCACCTGTAGGCAAAGCTGCGAAGTCACCATCAAGTAAGGTCGCTCCCGTGAAGGCGGTAAAGCCCTCCGCAGCTGTTAAGCCTGCGCCGGTTGCTGCGGCGAAAAAGGTTGCGGCTAAGGCTACCGTTCAGACGAAGGCGGCTCCAGTGGCGAAGCAGGCGCAGTCGAAGGCTAAGGCGAAGCCACAGCCGAAAGCTGCTGCTAAGAAAACAGCCACGAAGAAAGCCGCGCCTGTTAAGAAGAAGGCTAGTCAGCCCCAGAAGGGAAAGGCTACGCGCCGTTAGTTGGCCCCGGGAGGCCCCATCGCTTGCTCCTATGAGCGCTGGGCTCGTTGCAGGAATAGTAAGAGATTGCAGATGGTTATGGGTATCTCGCGCCGAGTCGGGTGTGTCGGCGGGGTTTGTCGATGAGTATTTCGAGCCCCTAGTACATTTGGGGGTTCGACCAGTGTCTTCTCCTCGGGTATAGTTGAGCTAGCTGATTTCATTTTGCGGGCATTTCGTAAGGCGTCAATGCAGTACATCTCGAAACATTTGATGGAGGACGAGGAGCTCGTCCATGCGAGTCGCCTACATCCAATCATTCTCCTAGTTCCAGCCATGATGGTGTCGGTGTTGGCCGGAACCATGTGGACCGTTGTAGACATTCCGGTGGCGTTTTACGCCTTAGCGTTTTTTGTGTTTCTCGCCTCGGTTCGCCTGATGGATCGTTTGATCCTCTACCTAACCTCGGAATTCGGCGTTACCTCGAAGCGCGTGTTGGGAAAGACGGGGCTTATTCGGTTGAAGTCCCTCGACATCGTGCTTGCAAAGGTAGAGGCGATCAGAATCAATCAGAGCATCATCGGCCGCATATTGAACTTCGGTGATGTCGAGGTGACAGGGACCGGCGGTACCGAAGAGGTTCTTCGCTTCATCCCGAACCCTCTCACGTTCAGTAAGTGCATACAGCAACAGCTCTCGTTTGCTGAGGATTCTAAGAGTGAGGGCGAACATCCTACTCTCCACTCTGTGCGCTAACCTCGAACGTAGCGACGATAAGACGCAACTTTTCTCTACACGTGCTCGAATCATAGGCCCTGGGAAGCGGGTCGCAGACCCTCATCCTGTCGTAATCATCGGTGGGGTGGTCTATGAAATACGAGTGTACCGAGGAGCTGTTGCTTGCCGTTGCAGTAGCCAATAGCAACTCGAGGCGTCAGCAACAACTCGTCGAACATGCTCGGCAGGCCGGATCGTTTAGAAGCGTTGGCGGCTTCATCGGAGTGCGTGAGCGCGAACAGGCTCGTGTGACGCTTGAGCAGAGTTACAGTCTTGGACTTACCGTGGCGGATCTCTTCTCCAGCCTCTATCCGGAACTGTTGCGCGCGATTGATTCGCCACCTCCGGTCCTCTTTGTGCGAGAGAGCGTCCCTGGAATGGCATTTCGCTCTCTGGGCATAGGGGTGGTAGGCACTCGCTCCGCATCGGTGGAGGTCTGCGGCACAGCAGCTGATTTCGGGCGAGAGCTCGCAGATGCCGGGATAACGGTTGTGAGCGGACTGGCTCTTGGTATCGATGGCGCGGCGCACCGCGGAGCGCTGGAGGCTCGTGCAGAGTGCCCAACCATTGCAGTACTGGCGCACGGGCTCGATAGAATATATCCGGCGTCTCATCACGGATTAGCGCAGCGCATTATCGGATCGGGAGGGGCCGTGGTGTCAGAGTATCCCCCGGGAACCGAGCCAATGAAGCATCATTTTCTCGCCCGAAATCGGATCATCGCCGGGCTCTCTCGAGGTATCGTTGTGGTTCAAGCGGGCGCTCGAAGTGGGTCGCTGGTCACCGCTCAGTTCGCGGCTGACTATGGGAGAGACGTGTTTATTGTGGGCACTGGCGAGGAGTGTGAGCGAAACGCTGGAGGGCTCAGCATGATTGAGCAGGGGGCTCGCTCGATTCGTTCTGCGAACGAGGTGCTGCACGAGTATGGGCGTGTGTCTTCGGTGAGTCAGCACGAGAGCGTGTGGCGGGTAGTCGCTGTCGACGAACTGTCGCGTGAGATGAATCTGACGCAGAAGGATCTTCTGCAGTGGGAGCTTGATGGCACGTTGGTACGTCTCGCAGCCAATAAAGCGCGAGTGCGTCTGTAGCTACCACCACTTTGGAGCTTTCGGTATCAGTGGGACGATACGGGACTCAGGAGTGGTGGCGACGATAAGGATACGCGATTTCCACTGCTCCTCATCGCGCCAGTACTTCGGCGGCGAGGAGTGCCAGAGCCCTGATGGTTCGCTTTTTCGGCGCCTTCTGGTGGGGTCTGGTAATCCGCGCAGAAATAGTAGGTCTCGCGGGGCAATCTCGTGCACATCATCTGGGCGAGGCAGGTCGTCTCGATAGAACCGACGACCTGTGTCAGATGGAAGGTTGTCGGGGGTGATAAAGTGTGTACCCGGGCCGATCAGAGTGGTGAGGAGAGCTGTGCCCCCATCTCGATGAAAGTGTTCAATGAGTGGTTTGGTGTGCTCAATCCGAAGGTCTACATAACAACGATCGCAGTTGCTGATCGTAGTTGCCATTTCATGCAAGAGGCTCAGTTCTCGATAGAGCGCTGCGCGCTGTTTCAGGTCTAAGAATGAGGCGATGGGAGAATTCTGGATGATCGCTGAAATTCCATACTCTTGGTTTTCGCGTGACTGAAATCCATAAAATGAGGCGTGCTGCGGGAGCTGCGGCAGAATGGGCTCAAGCACTGCGGCGATTTCATGCAGCGGGGAATTGTGCGGACGATGCCAGATAGCACCGTCTTTGGATTGAAGCTCTCTCCATGCTGCAAGAAAAGCTTCCGATTGGTCTTGATGAGAGATCTCGGAAACGACCCCCTGGGCCCTCTTTGCATATGTGGAAGACGAGAGTGATGATAGACCGAAGATTGCCATAACGAACGGTGGTAGGAAGATGTGCTCTATCGGGGTGGTGAAGAAACGTTCCGTTGTGAGCATTTTGAGAGTTTTGACGAAACATTGCGGGGGCAGCGAAAAACCCGGAAGCGTATCCTCTGAGATACGTTGAGGATTTTATTTAACCGCTCCAACGAAGTTGCCTTGTCCGCCGAAGCCTTGGCGTAGGAGGACGTCAAACTATCGAAACGCGCAACAGGAAGTCTTTTTTCACCACCCTGCTCATAATTTGAGTACCACCTGGCACTTCGGTAATCAATTGTGATGCAACCTAAGGCGCCTCGATGTGGCATGCGCCTCACGTGTTCGGCGTATGGTTGGCGGTGCGAGCGCTCCGTTAAGCCGATGAGATAGGGTCCGATCCGGACAGGATAGATCACCTGCCGCAATCACGTGGTGTGCAGGGTGGGGAAAAAATTCTGATAGCAAAAGGAGATGGTGTAGGGTGTTGGTGGTTTCTGTAGTTGAAAAGTATGCCTGTTCAGACATCTCAATCCCAATCACCGCGAGTCCTAGTCGATATCGAATCACCCGTAGAGACACGTCCTGCGAGTGACTTCATCACACTTGGAAACCTTCACATTCCCCGTCCTGAGCACGCTCGAGTCACCTCTGATGGAATGCTGATTTTTCGCGGCTGTTACATACCGGCAGAATCACTGGATGAGTGTCTCGGCGAGGTAGAGCGTGTGTGCAGAGCGGCGCAAAAGGTGTGGAGTGCGGGACCTCTTGTGAGTGAGTTCTTAGCCAAAGTCGGAATAGACCTTCCCACCGCGCCACCTCTCAAGCGCCAAGTCGCGGCGCTTGAACGACTTCTCTCGGAAGGATCGCTGCCACGGGAAATTAGAGACGTTAGACACTCCCTGAGCAACCCGAAGGAGCTGTCAGCCGAGAAGCTAGCGAAGATGCGAGACGTGCTTATCGAAGGAGCCTGCATAGCTGCGAGCTGTGACATGCTTGATGGTATCATGATGCAGCGTGCTCGGCTGCCGCGGGCGCTACGTTCGTTGCTCTCGAAGCTCCCCCAGGGGGTCCTCCAGGAGCGACGCTGGATTGATACCTACCAAAGTGAGCGTCCCTTTGTGGCGACCTATCCGCAAAGTCTGTATCTCCGCCTCGATTATGCGGCGCAGCTCATTGAGCCGCGTGACGACGGTGCAAAAGTTATTTTGGATGTGGTGTCAAACGAGCTTCAGGTAGCAGAGATACTCTCAGCATACACGTTCGTGAGGGATGTGTGTATCACCGATGGCTCGCTTTCCACTCGAGTTGCTTTGGTGCCGAAGGCAGACGGGAGTCCCTATGAAGTAACGCACTCCTTGCAATCGATTGCGCAGGTGCTGGAGCTGGCACACCAATCGGTGCCGGTACTAGAGGAGTGGCTACGCGTAGAGGTCAATTTCGTCAGGATGTGTGGCATGGCGCGCCCGGAGCTTAGTCAAGCGATGGCTGCCACTATGAGTCGAATTACACAACAATCACTTGCTCGGCTCAGCACATGCCAGG
Organism: Bdellovibrionota bacterium; assembly: GCA_044347025.1. Classification (GTDB taxonomy): domain Bacteria; phylum Bdellovibrionota_C; class UBA2361; order UBA2361; family OMII01; genus OMII01. Next base: position 1,293 of record JBIIYC010000068.1, on the reverse strand, counting down.
ACTGGATTGCCCGATTACGGGGAGACGAAGTCGAGCCTCTCTCTGTAGACGATCGTAGGGACCTGGCTGTTCACCTGATCGACGCCGAGGCGCTCATGCTTTTTTGGAGCGCTGTTCAATGCATGATTCTACCCTCAGACAGTGCGCGATACTGGCGTTCTCAGTGGGCGCGACGTCTGTACGATCGAGAGGTCGGATGCGCCCTTACGTTGCTGAATATGGAACGTGCCCCGCACCACTATAACTGCGCTGATGCTGCACAGCTGGCATGTCAGGCCGTTTACATGCTTGGTTTTCGCTCTGAGGACTACGTTCAGCCAGGGTGGCACCTTCCGGAGAATCCCGTTGCGTCCCTTACATGGCTGCTCTCGCATGTAGCTTCTGAGCAGGGTGAGCATGACGGGCAGTAAGACCGGTGCGAACAAGAGGCCTGGTTAAGATTTCAGGTAGTTGCTTGATGGCCCGTGAGGATGTGTAACCGCTAGCTCCGGAGAGGCCATACCGACCGTAGGACAAGAGACCGTAGGATAATCCATGAATCCGATGCAGACACGACGAGAGTTTTTAGCGACATCCCTTGGCGCGCTTGGATCGTTGAGCACTGTTCAGAGTGCCCCGAGTGTTGAGCGCAAAGTCCTCGCCGAAGCTCGATGCGACACCGGCATATTTCGGGTGGTCTCTGCGTCAAATGGTCAGGGTGCGTGGTGTGAGATTCGGAGGACGGATCTTGTGACGGGCGCGACTCACATACTCTCCCAAGATGAAATGCTCTTTACCAACGGCAATAACGATGGTGGGGCCGCTATTCCGAGCGAGGTCAAGCAAACCCTTGTCGCCGGGTATGCCCAACATCTGATTGATGCAGTCGGCGGTGTAAAAGCTTATTCCAAGTCGATGCTCCAGAGCGCTGCCTACGGTGTGCCGCTTCCAACAGGCCTTCTTCGTGAAGCGCTTACGCAGAAAGGGGTTGTGTTTCCCAAATAGTTGCTCCGTAGCTTGGTCCTGGTCGTAAAGAGCTTGTAGCCGCCAACGTCTATATCTCCCTCCGATGCTGGGTCCGGCGGCGCGCTGGGTTGTATTGAATTGTGGCTTTATAGGCGTCGAGCCCATCGCAGCTCCTTAATCTTACGAGCTGATCGAGGGGAGTGAGCCGACACGTATCAGTCGTGACGAGGAAAGCGGTGCTCGTGCACGATGATGATACGTTGTCCGAATAGCACCAAGACGACGAGTGCGCTACGTGGGGAGACCAAGAGCATCATCCACTGCATTGAGAGCTAGTAAGGCTCAGCG
>JBIIYC010000067.1:0-13788 GCA_044347025.1 Bdellovibrionota bacterium | reverse complement strand
GTGCCTCTGATAGCGTTGGTGTCTTTCAGGTTGAATCTCGCGCACAGATGTCGATGCTGCCTCGACTACGACCTCGAAACTTTTATGATCTCGTTATTGAAGTAGCGATCGTTCGCCCGGGCCCAATTCAGGGGAATATGGTGCATCCATATCTGCGCCGACGAAACGGATTGGAAACGCCCCACTATCCAGACGACCGCGTCAAACGGATTCTCGGAAAAACGCTTGGAGTTCCCATCTTTCAGGAACAAGCGATGAGGCTCGCGATAACGCTCGCAAACTTTACACCAGGAGAGGCCGAAAAGCTCCGTCGTGCTATGGCTGCTTGGAAGGCGCATAAGGGAGTTATCGAAACATTTAAAGAGAAAATAACTAAGGGCATGATAGCAAACGGATACTCGGCAGAGTTTGCAGAGACCTGCCTCAATCAGATTAAAGGATTCAGTGAGTACGGATTTCCTGAATCTCACGCCGCTTCATTTGCCCTCCTTGTCTACGCATCAGCGTGGATTAAGCGGCACTATCCAGCTGAGTTTGCGTGTGCCCTGCTTAATAGCCAACCGATGGGATTCTATGCTCCTGCACAGATCGTACGTGATGCACAGAAGCACGGTGTTACCGTACTACCAATTGATGCGAATAAAAGTGCGTGGAACTGCTCGGTACTCTACGAGCCTGAGGTTCACCCCCCGATACTTAGACTTGGCTTGCGACTTATTGCGGGATTGCGTCGAGAGCATGCTGAGATAATGAGCGCATCGGTTTCTTCGCTCGGTGAGTTCTCTTCAATGAAGGAACTATGGGGACGACAACTCCCTATTTCGCAGTCGACCCTTGCAACTCTTGCAGATGCAGATGCTTTTTCTTCACTTGCTATGGGGCGGCGATCGGCACACTGGAATATCCAAGCACTTGCACCCAAGCCTGCTCCCCTCGATAGCTTTCTCACCGATCGACCGACTCACCGTAAGACCGAGATTCGAGAAGCACCGATCCAACGCGACATGTTTACCGACTATGCGATGACTGGGCTCTCACTGCGCGCTCATCCGATTCAATTTATACGCACCTACCTTCAACAGCGACGGGTACATACGGCCGAATCACTTGCGGCAAAGCACGGGATACCAACGTCGAGCCGGGTCTCCGCTGCCGGCATCGCTATCACACGACAGAGGCCTGGAACGGCAAAAGGAGTCGTTTTTGTTACGCTTGAGGATGAAACCGGCACGCTTAATCTGATTATTCGCCCTGCACTCTTTGAAGCACACCACACAGTGGTTCGACTAAGCCGCGTCCTGCTCGCTTCTGGAAAGCTTGAACGAATTGGGGAGGTTATCTACATCGAAGTAGACAGCATTAGCTCCCTGGATCGGCACTTCAAGACTATCGCTGCCTAATAGGAAGTCTTTTCTCACCACCCTGCCAAACAACTCCTCAACCAAGGTTTGCCTACCAAAAACGCCCCCGTTCGCCTTTTAGCGGGCAGTTCTTGGCTGCCAGCGCATCTTATCGAGAACTAGCCCCAGAAAACGGACGGAGCCCAATTTCGTTGTTTGCAACAAAGAAGGCTTTTTAGACCAGTTTTATTACCCCTAGCCCTTATGTGCGGAATCGCCGGCATCTTTGATACTCGAGGCGTTGTCCCACTAGAAACTATCCAACGTTTTACCGACGCTCTCACCCATCGGGGTCCAGATGGTCGCGGCATTCACATCGACCGCGGGGTTGCTCTTGGACATCGCCGATTAGCGATCCTTGATCCACGACCTGAGGGTAATTGCCCGATGGAGTACGTTACTCCGGAGGGCCGTCACATCTGGATCACCTTTAACGGCGAGGTCTACAACTTCATCGAGATTCGAAAAGACCTTGAGCTTGAAGGGTGGCACTTCAAAACCAATACCGACACCGAGGTTATTGCAGCATCATGGGGACGTTGGGGGGCTGAGTGCCTCTCCCGATTTAACGGCATGTGGGCTTTCGCAATCTGGGAGCCTGATACGGGAGTGCTTACCCTCTCACGCGACCGCTTTGGAGTGAAGCCACTCTATTTTACAACAAACTCTCATCGACTTGCATTCGCATCCGAGGCGAAGGCTTTTCTTGAACTAAGCGACTTTTCTCCTGAGCTCGATCCCGAGGCTGCGATGTTAAGCCTTACCCAAGGCTACTCCTATGAAGGGTGCACCGATCGCTACCTTCTTAAATCCGTTCACCGACTGCCAGCAGGACACTTCCTCCGAATTAACACACGCGGAGAGATAACCACTCAGCGATGGTGGGACACTGCGAGCCACATCCCTCAGGTTCCAGATACCTTTGAAGAACAAGTCGAGCGATTTAGAGAGATATTTCTCGATGCTGTTAGGATTCGCATGCGCAGCGATGTCCCCGTTGGGAGTTGTCTCTCCGGTGGAATTGACTCAAGCTCCGTTGTTTCCTCAATGGCGCTCCTTCACTCACGAGGCGGACTCGGAGAGCGCGTTCCTGACGATTGGCGCCAGACCTTTGTAGCCTCCTTTCCTGGCACTGCCCTCGATGAGCGTCTCTACGCAGAAGAGGTTATTCGCGCTACTGGCGCTCGGCCATACATCTGGAACTTTGATCCAGATGAAGCCATATCTCTCATTCCGCAGTCAGTATGGTCCCTCGAGGATGTCTATGGCGGGCTCACTGTTCCCGTGTGGTGTATCTATCGTGAGATGCGTCGAGCAGGAACTGTAGTATCACTCGATGGTCACGGCGGTGATGAACTATTACTTGGCTACGGGTGGTATCTCGATTGGCTTGTTCGCGATGCCAATACGAAGCTCTACAACGATTTTCACTTCTCGCTCCTACCTGCGATCTTACGAAACTACGATCGGTGCTCAATGGCGCACGGGATTGAAGTTCGGATGCCGTTTATGGATTGGCGCCTTGTTACCTACTGCTTTGGGCTCCCTGCCCTCTCAAAAGCAGGCGGCGGCTTTACCAAAAGAGTCCTGCGTGCCGCGATGCGCGGAATCGCTCCCGACTCGATCCTCGACCGTCGCACTAAGATCGGATTTAACTCCCCCATGATTGAATGGTTTAACGGAGGGCTGGGGCAACTCCTTGAATCGCTCTCGCACCACCCACTCTGGAACGAGGTCGCACATACTGGTGGCGAGCACCTTTCCGAAACTGCTCTTCAGAAATCTCGCAGCAAAGGGTGGACCACAAACGATTGGGGTTTAAGCCTCGATGTGTGGACACGTATGAATCTCATTATGTGGCACAGCATGTTTGTAGAACGGCGATCACCTTCCGAGTTTGAGGTGCACCGATGAGACTCGTCTACCTTTACAATCACTCAGGCCCACCACACGGCGTGAGTCGATCCATACCGTGGAGCCTCTCACTTCAAGCTCTCGGATGGGACACGATCGACATCCCTCTTCACGAACCAGAAACACTACGACTCCTCTGTCGATCCACCGGCTGCGGCTCCTCCGGCTCACCTGAGGATCTCGCACTCGCTTTAGTCGAAACGCTGACTCCCTCTGTGGTCCTCCTGGATGAGATCACCACTTTTTCGCCGGCACTGTATGGTAAACTCCGTGCCCCGCACCGACTGGTCGTAGGATGTGGTGCGCTTCCTATTCCGAGTTCAATATCACTTTCGGGGATAGATGTAGTAGCTTCAAGTTCCCCTATAATTCGACAGGCGGCGATTGCGCAGGGCGCGCGTGCTGTATTGGAGCTCATCATCGGGATACCATTGGAGACGTCAGTGGCATCTCCCGAAGACGTCCCGAGCTTCGATGTGGTTTTCGCAGGATCGATACGAGAACCGCACGCAGTTCCACTACTGTTGGAGCTATCCAAAGGAGCGCTCGGGTGGCATGGCGGCTTCACACTCGGTTACTATACCAGCGAGCAGGTAAACCCCGACGATCTACCGATCGGTGTAGCGATGCACCTCCAACAAAGTGCCTCACTAGAAGAGCTTCAGCATACGATACGCGCATCTCGCATAGCGCTTTGGCTAGGGCATGAGAATACTTCTCAGTATGCACTAGAAAGAGAACTGTTCCCTGTAGCGGCAACTGGAACCCCAATCGTGGCACGCGCCAATACCGGAGCAGAGCGATTCCTTGTACCAAACCAGGAGGTTATCACGTTTGCATCACAGGCTGAGCTTCTTCACAACGTGAGAGCTCTCCTCGATGCCCCCGAGAAACGATCTGCCCTTGGACACGCAGCAAAGGTTCGCATCCACCAGAAGTATCCACTTTCAGCTTCGGCAGAGAGGCTCAGTGAAGCTCTCCACGCCCTACTAGTCGCGCCGAGAATATAAACTCCCCATCAAGGGACTTGAAAGTAAGAAGTCAGCCGTTGCGCGGTTACATGCTACCGGAACCTCATAGAGTGCGGCGATTCGAAGGAGCGCCTTAACATCAGGGTCATGTGGCTGCGAAGTGAGAGGATCCCAGAAGAATATGAGCATATCGAGCTTCTCTTCGACGATAAGGGCACCTATCTGCTGATCACCACCAAGGGGCCCTGACACTGATTTCGTAACTGGCACCGAGAGAGCTTCCTCAATCATGGCACCGGTTGTGCCCGTTCCATACAGGTCATGCTTACCAAGCTCCTCTCGATGGAGACTCGCCCATGCGCACAGATCAGCCTTTTTGGCATCGTGTGCAACGAGCGCGATACGTTTCTTCTGTGGAAGGGGAGAGAGTCTATGGTCAAAGTTAGTCTTACTCATTCATCACCTTGTAGAATCCTACTTTGCTCGCAAACTTCGGAACCGGAGCCCACTCTGCCCTGCTTGCTCAACGACAAACAGGTTGACGGTATTGTCACCTGCAACAAACGCTTTATCAGGCACAAGAAAGGCGAAATTACCCGTATACGCAGCCGATGGAATCAGTCTTGAGAAGCCCTGCAGGATTCCGTTCACTGCCACTGCTATCGTTGCGCCGGCCTGGAGATCCGAGCCTTCTACAATCCCTTGTAAATTACACGGACACACTCCGGTCTTCGGATCGTACTTGACGACACCGAGCGCCCGCGCGGGGTCAACCTTGCCTCCCCGACTTTGGAACTGAAATGTCGATGGCGAGGACGTGGTAGCAAAGTCTGCTACGGGCTTTCCTAACAACTCGGTGTATGGGCCAATGTGATAGGGATTGTAGGGATTAGGCGTCTTGTACCCGGGGAAGGTATATTTCCAATCAACGGTGGCACGCGGCATCTGCACCGGCGATGTATAGCCAACGATCTGCCCCTCCTGCTCGTGCTTCTTTCGGGAAGCCTCCTCATCGGCGTTCTTCTTCGGAATCCGGCCTACCAAGAGTTTTTGCTCAGATCGCTCTGGAAACGCACTGCTAAACAACGGAGCGCCATCAAGACTCAACTTGTAATCAAGCCCAAGCAGATCGAGCACCGTCGGAACGATATCAATTGTCTGCGCAGGCTTCTCACTAATGACTCCCTTGGAGCCCTCACCGGGAAGCTTTATGAAGAGCGGAATGCTCATCACATCCTCGTAAAATGCCGGGTGCTGCACATCGCCGCGTCGGTGCGTATGCGCTTGAAACGATGCTCCGTGGTCAGCAACTACGATAAAGAGCGCCTTGTCGTAGATGCCGAGCTCTTTAAGCTTCTGCACGAACTGCCCAAGCAGACGATCGGTTGCTCCGAGCTGCATGAGGAACTGTTGATAGCCAAATTGAATGAGCGCTGGGTCTGCTGACCACTGATCCTTTACGTACCCCTGGATGACCCCAGGAGCGTACATCCGACCTGATGACACGAACTGGTGCGGCATGTGAGGCAGGATGATGTGCGCGAATATAAAGGGAGGCTTATCGCCCGTCACTCGTAGGCCGTTGATAAAACGTCGAAAGCTCTCAACACGACCGCCTCGACTAAAATTGGGAGCATCCCAATCGCCTGACGTCTCCTCCCAAAAATCCCCCCACTTGCCATCGATATTTGGCACTCCAAGATCGAGATCGCTCGGCACCGCATAGTTTAGATATACCGCCGCAAGATCTGAGAGCATAAACTTGATACGACCACGCCAACTCGTACGGCGAACTTTCTTTGCACAAACATCCTCGGGGCAGAGCCGAGTGAACGGCTCATAGCCCGTCACGGCGTGACTGCGAGCAAGAATGGTAAATAAGTTAGCCGGATAGCTCTCAACAGTTGGAAGTTGCTTGAGCGACTTTGGCATCTTGCCCGAAAGGATGGCAGGGAGTGCAATCGGCGTGAACTGATTTACAGCCGCTGCATTCCGAAACCAGGTAGAATCTCTCTGAAGAGCGGCAAAGTTAGGAAATCGCTCCGGGTCCACCTCGAGCTGGTCATTGAGAAGCCCGTTGAGCGGAAACTCATCTAAGATGAGCATGACTACAGGAGTATCGCTCTTCTTGGTAAACCCGTCGTCCGATGAGGCTGCTTTTGGGAAAAGAAGTGTCCATACACCATCACTGGTAAAGAACGTACACACAGAGAACGCAACCAACACAGAGAGAAACGAGAGCCACCTGCCAGCTGCTGCAAAACGCGCTACACAGATCGCAACCAACACACCCCCAATAGCTGCAAGCGTTACGCTCTGCTCTCCTGAGAGCGCAAGCGAAGAAGCACACAGAGGTACCAACACGATCGCTGTCAGGATAGCCACACATACACCATGTACGAGGCGGGCAACGCGAGCTCCAGCGAGGCGCGCAACAGCCTCAACAAGAAGCAGTACCATTGGTGGGACTAACACCAGGAGCGCAACGAGCGACACGATGTCAAAGGGAAACACCCGTCTATTCACGAAGAACTCGGGGCCGTCTTTAAGAATATTTAACAGTGGTGTGCTGATGCCAAGACCCGTAAGCGCTACGAGCTGCGCCGCGCGTTCAACCCAAACAGTGCGCGAAGATGATGCACTCACGGCCACCTACGCATTACGTGAACAAAGACGCCTCTCAGGGTGAAGGCGAGCGAACCCGCCTCCGGCAAGAGCGCAGAGCGCAGCACCACGAGACATTCCGTTACGCACTCTTCGTCCTCATGAGGTAAATGACACGGTGAGATTCCGGAACTGGGACGGTCTTCTCAATCGTAAAGTAGCGGCTAAAATAACGCTCGAAATCCTCCTGCGTGTACTCAGGAAATATATCCTTACGCGAAGCAAGCAGTTTTTGAACCTGCGAGTCTGGCTTTGGCACAAACTCAATAATGAGCGATCGTCCAGCGGAAGCAAAGAACTTTGCCAGCTTATCGAGAGGAACATTATTCGATATCGCCAAGTGGTGAATGAGCGCGAGCGCTAACACGAGATCCGCTGGGCCTCGCTCCAAGAGCGAGTGTCGCTCATTGTGGGCCCACCCAAGAGCTGGAGATGGATTCGTGAGATCCACAATAAGCGGAAGCATCCGCTCATTCTTCTCCTTTCGAGAGGCGAGATAGTTCTTCTCAACTGCGCTCGGATCAACATCGCATGCAACCGTATAGGCACCATGTGCCATCGCCCGACGGCTAAAGAGTCCCGTGTTTGCACCGAGATCCCACGCGAGCTTCGGACGCACCAGCTGGACGAGTTCATCCACAATCTTCTCTTTCTCAGAGAGCGCGTGCGTTGAATAGTTCGTCGCATTGTAATAATCGGCCCACTCCGTTCCACCCGGCTTCCAGTGAAGGCTGTTCACTGCACCACGGAGACTATCGATAATTCCCATCAGAGCCGTTCGACTCAGTGCTCGTACTGGCCGAGCTTTGCCCGTCCCTGCTGCATCGGCGTACTTGTTCTGCGACCGCGCATGCAGGTGGATATGAATAAGATGGGAGAGCTTAAACCATGAGCGCTTGGGCAAGATCGCACTCGCCAGCGAAAGTGGGATTCCGTGTAGAAACGGAACTCCCAAGGTGCGCAGATTAACATCACGCTGAGCCATCAGTGCCAGCGGAGCCAAAAAATGCTGGCAGAACTGCTGATACGCTACCCACGGAGTCCCCTCCACATACCGCTCAAACGAGAGGGTATCGATGAACACTGGACGCGACCCGATAAATTGCACGTTGTACGCGCTCGCATCTTTGAGCGTCATGCCGTGGCGAAGCGCTTCAACCTGTACATCAAGAGTCAAAAGCGCTGCGTCTTTGAGCTGCGAAAACGACCACTCGTATGGATACGAAACGAACGGGATGAGGGTGGGCTTTAAGACTCGATACGCTTCCGACGTAACCGCCAAGCGATCTGCAACCTCTTCATGAGGAATGAGCGCGCCACGCTTACAGAGAGCCTCATAGAGACCGGAGCTTACGAGCGCATCGTAATCATCCCGATAACCCTTGTTTACCTGGCGATACAAAACGCCTTCGGAGTGGAAAAGAAAACCGCTCGGATCACGAAAGGATCCACTAACAACTTCTGCTTCAAGCATCTGAGGCGTTGTCCTTCTTGCCGAACAAACGAGCAACAGCAGAAACAGCGGCACGCACGTAGCTCTTGAAGGTGAAGATAGCGCCAAGGAGTCCGGCTACGACCACCTGCAGTACTACACTTCCTGTCCCTGGATCGAGGTACGCGTGGGCATTGTTGGGGATGGCCACAACGCCAAGCACCGCCACGAGAAGGCTGCTTCGAATGTTGAGGAGGTGTCGCATAGTTCCTCTGTTAGTAATACGTTAGACCTCTGTACTTACCACCCAGGGGGGGGCATGTAAAGGCAGAGAAGCCCTCGAAACCGCCTTCTGAGGCTCGACAAGATGCTGTTACAACGGAGCTTTTTGCCCTCGGCACACAAGCCCTGGTAAGCTCTGCACACAACCAACAAGACAGATGACAAAATGATGGCAGCTCCCCCTATCCTCACCCGACTTGTGACACACACGGGCCTCTCTCTCGGCCCTGATAGAGCCGCCAACCTCAGGGCCGTCCTGAATGCATTTGCCCGCATCCCCTACGAGAACCTCACCAAGATTATCGGGGTCTCCGAGGCCAGTAGGTCGATTGCGAAGCAAACCCCAGAGCAAGTTATCGAGGGATTCATCGCTCGTGGCACCGGGGGCACCTGCTTCCCACTCACCCTAACCCTCCTTCGGCTCTTAGAGGCGCTCGGATGGGAGGCGCACCCGATCCTTGCCGACAGGCGCTACGGGACCGATACCCACTGCGCTCTTATCTGTCGTCTCGAGCCGGGAGCTTGGCACCTCATCGACCCGGGGTACCTCATCACAACTCCGTGCGCCATACCAACAAGCGGGATTGCTCGTTACACATTGCCGATTACATCACTTGAGCTTCGCTCCATACCCCCAACCGATCGAGTGGAGCTGCACACCGGGATCGGTTCGACGCCAGCGGCCTCTTCCTTAAAGTATCGCCTAACCTACAAGGTGACTCCGGTCGATGAGGAGACCTTCCATGCGGCCTGGGACCGATCGTTTGACTGGGAGATGATGACGTATCCGGTTATCTCAAGTGTTATTGGAACCACCCAGATCTATGTGCAAAAGAACAACCTTATCGTGCGTTCGGCTACCAACTCGACCAAGATAACCCTCGATGATGCGACGCTTATTCGCGAGGTCGGTGCGAGGCTCGCCCTAGACGAAGAGGTCATCAAGCGAGCCCTTGCGTGCCTACGATCCTAGGGAAACGAGGCAGGGTCGACGAAAAAACCGGTGGCGTATCCGCCGAGATACGTTGAGGATTTTTTCGGTGCCTCCGACGAAGTTGCCTTGCCCGCCGAAGCCTTAGCATAGGAGGAGGTCAAACTATCGAAATGCGCACCAGGAAATCATTGTGCACCACCCTGCTAACATTCTTTTTTCAACACCTTGCTAGTATACTTCCCCCATGCCCCCTCTCGTAAAACTCTTTATCGCTGTGCTCTCCGCCCCACAGGTACCTAGTGGCTACGTTTCGCAGCTCGTTTCGGAGGTCTTTGGCTCCGTTGATTTTGAGGGTCCTCACCATCCGTTTGATGTCACCAACTACTACGAAGAGGAGATGGGCCAAGGACTCGTTCGATCTATTATCGGGTTCACTGGCCCCCATTACGCCGACATCCTCGTTGGCGCCAAGCTTGCGTGTATCGAACTTGAAAAAGGGTGTGCGACTGATGGTAAACGAACGATAAACCTCGACGTTGGCTATCTCGACCATAACAAGATAGTCCTGGCGAGCACCAAAGGGGCAGGCCAGAAGATCTACCTCGATTCTGGAATCTATGCGGATTACGTTGCCCGCTATGCGCGCGGAGCGTATAACCCGTTTGAGTGGAGCTTTCCGGACTTCAAAGACGGACGATACAATGCGGAATTTTTAACGCTACGACGTTCGCTCGTATCTCATTTGAACCTAAAGGAGAAGGACTCACATGAGTAACCTCATCGGTATTGTATCAGACACCCACGAAGATGTTCGTATGATACGTCGAGCTGTGAAGATATTCAAAGAGCGCTCCCCTAGCCTCGTCATTCATTGCGGAGACATCATCTCTCCTCCGGTCCTTGAGCATTTTGCGGGGCTCCCCATGAAGCTCGTCTTCGGTAACAACGATGGAGAGCGCTCTGGACTCAAGAAAAAGTGCCAGGAACTTGGCTTCGACGAGATCGAGGACACAATACTCTTCGACTTCGCTGGAAAAAGCTTCTTCGTTAATCACGGCACCCGCAGTCGAGTTATCGACGAAGCCGTGGCGACCCAGCAATACGACTATGTCCTCCACGGCCACACACACCTACAGCGAGATCAGGTCGAGGGTAGGACGAGAATTATCAACCCTGGCGCGCTCTTCTCAGCAGACACCTACTCTATCGCGTTTCTCACTCCCGACACCGGAAAGGTCGAATTCGTAGAGATTCCGGAGTAGAGACCAGCAGGGGTATCCGCCGACTATCGCGACCCTCTGATTAGGTCGAATATCCCAATAAAAAAGGAGGCCACAAGGGCCTCCTTTCAACATCGCTCATTCAGCGTTGATGAGCTGACTACTTCTTCTGCTCAACCTTCACCGGCTGAAGACGGTCACGGAACGGGTCGTCGGTAAAAACGCCACCGATCATGATCGCCAACAGAATGAACGGGATAACGATGTAGGTCCAAAGGATCTTATTCTCATACATGCCGTGCATGAATATCAGAACAACGAGGGACGCCTTTACTGACGCGATAACAAGTGCGCCTACAATATTCCACTTACCAAGGTCCACTTGAGCCGCGGCAACCGTGATCACCGTGAGGATCAGGAGCGCGATAAGAACCTTTGCGAAGGTCGCTACCGGGATGACGTGACCAGCGCCGGCATCATGAGAATGATCGTGTGAATGTGACATGTGTCGCTACTCCAAAATTATCCAACTAGGTATAGAAGCGGGAAGAGGTAGATCCAGATAAGGTCAACCAAGTGCCAGTACAGAGCGCTCAGCTCAACCGGGGTAAAATACTTACCCGAGAACCGATTACTCAACGCGGGCTTGATGCCGTAAATGTACATTACCACCATACCGATGATTACGTGCAACGCGTGCAATCCGGTCATGCAGTAGTACAGCCCAAGGAAGTTCTTGTACTCATAGAAGTTCTGGTTCCACACGAACGGGAACATTCCATGGTGCGCCTTGCCGGTATACTCGATCGACTTAATGATTAAGAAGATGAAACCGCATGCAACGCTGATACCGAAATTCCGCACCACTCCGCGGTTATCCCCCATCTGCGCCTTTGTTACCGCAACCGCCGCGGTGTAGCTCGAGAAAAGCAGAACCACAGTGTTCAATCCGCCAAGCCACACGTTCAGGTGGTGGCTTGCCTCATGGAACTCCGCGAGGTGGTAGTAACGCATAACCGCGAAGCTACAGAACATTACTGCAAAGAGTAAGATTTCCGTCGCGAGGAAGAGCCACATACCAAGCTTGGCAGCTCCGTACGCCGTGGCGCTATCCATGTGGTGAATATGTGGCGGCTCACCCGGAGCTACGTTGTGGTCCACTATTGCTGCATTTGAGCTCATAACGTCCTTGTCTAGATGTATCTACTAAATCGTCCTTGATCCTTATGCCTTGGTGTGGGACCCGTAGTTGTACGGCTCCTCTGTAATTACCGGGATAGGGTCGAAGTTCTCGTGAATTGGAGGGGACGCAGTCTGCCACTCCAAGCTCTTTGAGTTGTATGGATTTCTCGGAGCCTTAACCTTTCCAAACTTAGCAGCGTAGAGCAGGTTTAAGAGCGAGAACGTGTATCCAAATCCGTTCAAGTACGCACCGATCGTGGAGATGGTGTGCAGAGTCTGATACTGCGGCGGATAGTCGTAATACCGACGCGGCATACCCTCCATTCCGAGAATGAATTGCGGGATGAACGTCAGGTTGAACCCGAAGAACAGAATGGCAAACGCGATTCGAGCAACTCGCTCGTTGTACATCTTGCCGGTCATCTTTGGGAACCAAAAGTGCAACGCTGCGATCAGTCCGATTACCGCTCCACCTTGGATGGTGTAGTGGAAGTGCGCCACAACGAAGTAGGTGTCGTGGTAGTACACGTCAACGCCCAGCATCGCGAGATAAATTCCCGTAGTTCCCGCTACCATGAACAGGAACACGAAAGCCATCGCATAGAGCATCGGAGTCTTAAACGAGATCGAGCCCTTGTACATCGTGCTCACCCAGTTAAACACCTTGATGGCTGTCGGCACCGCTACAGCGAAGGTGATTATGGAGAAGAACTTCGCGGAGAAATCCGAGATACCAGCTACAAACATGTGGTGCGCCCACACGATAAAGCCTACGGCAGCGATCGCCATCGAGGAGATTACTACCATCTTGTATCCGAAGAGTGGCTTACGAGAGAACACAGGAATGATCTCTCCGACCACACCGAACGCCGGGAGTACCATGATGTACACAACCGGATGCGAGTAGAACCAGAAGAGGTGCTCCATCAAGACCGGATCGCCGCCCTTGGATGGATCGAAAATTCCAGCGCCGAACATGCGCTCTGCAATTACAAGCAGGAGCGTCATTCCAACAACCGGCGTAGCAACCGTCTGAATTACCGCCGTTGCGTACGAAGCCCAAATGAATACCGGCAATCGCATCCAGGTCATTCCCGGAGCGCGAAGCTGATGAATCGTCACGATAAAGTTTAGTCCGGTCAAGATCGATGAGAATCCGAGAACGAACGCCGCAAATACCATCAGACTAACGGAAGTTCCCGTGGTGGTGCTGTATGGAGCGTAGAATGTCCATCCCGTATCAACCGGATTGAGCATCGCGTAACCGCCGATAAGTGCTCCAATCACGTAGATGTAGAAGCTCAGAAGATTGAGGCGCGGAAACGCTACATCCTTCGCTCCGATCATGAGTGGGATGAGGAAGTTTCCAAGGGTCGCTGGAATACCAGGCACCACAAAGAGGAAGATCATGAACACACCGTGCATCGTAAACAACACGTTGTAGGTGTGGGGATCCTTGATAATTCCAGGAATCGTTGGACCGGCAGTCGCAAGCTCTGTTCTGATCAGGAGCGCCGCGATACCTCCACCGATGAAGAATATCATGATGGCAAATAGGTACAGGAAGCAGATTCGCTTGTGATCAGTGGATGTAAGCCATGACCAGATACCCGTCTTCCAGTTGAGGTAATTCACCTCTTCATTAGCATGTGCTGTGTGAGCGTGCGCTGACATACCTTTTTACCTCTCTCTATTACTGCAAAGTCTTTAAGTACTCGATGATGTCGTTGACATTCTCTTCTGTGAGTTTGCCTTCATACATCGCCGGCATGACAGGACCGTATCCTTC
>JBIIYC010000208.1:0-4155 GCA_044347025.1 Bdellovibrionota bacterium | reverse complement strand
TCTTCCCCAGAATAATGCTGACGTGTTCCGCACGAAGTCGCTTCTGACTCGGCTCCAAAGTTACCATCTTCATCGCAATGAAGATGTATTGGTCAAACTCTTCAATCTTCGGTCGCTGCCTGGTGTTGGCAATGTCCTCCAGGACTAGCGGATGGAGCTGGCAGTTTTCACCCAACACCTGCAGGACCTCAACATCGTGCACGCCATCTACCGTGTACCACGAGAGACCGCCATCAGAGGGTGGACGCACCTCGCGAACGGGCACGACCCGCGGCTCGGATGCAGCTACCGAATTGTAGTGAAGACACGAGATTCGCACCGGGCTCGTCCGCTCGTTCCCGATGTACACCAAGGTTCCCGGCGAACTCCCAACCGGCTTTATAGAATGCTTGCGCGCTCGTGCCATGAAACTCCTTGAGGGGCGTGAGAAGTGGCGATGCCCCTACCCCTGCGTGATTCAAACACACCGGCACTGACGCGGGCCAGATATAAGCTCGCGCGATCCCTCCTGAATCACCTCGCTGTTCAATCTACTTTTGAGCTTTGGTCTCGATTGTGCTATCCTAAGTATCGAATTTTACAAGATGTAATCATCAATCACCTGGAGCCCGTATGTCCACCTTTTCGCTTGAGCAGCTCGGCATTTCCGTAAAGACCATCTACCGAAATCTCGCTCCGTGCCGTCTCTACGAGGAGGCTATTCTTAATGAGCCAGAGACCCGCATCGCTGATACCGGGGCACTCGTAGCATACTCAGGCGCAAAGACCGGTCGCTCCCCGAAGGACAAGCGAATCGTGAAGAATGCTGCCTCGGAAAAGGACATCTGGTGGGGCAATGTAAACGTGGCTCTCGAACCTCACATTTACGACATCAACCGCGAACGTGCGATCGACTACCTAAACACCCGAGAGAAGATATACGTCTTCGATGGATTCGCTGGTTGGGATCCGAAAACTCAGATCAAAGTCCGCGTTGTATGCTCGCGTCCCTACCATGCGCTCTTCATGCACACGATGCTGATCCGCCCAACAGAGGAGCAACTTGAAACGTTTGGTCAGCCGGATTTCGTCATCATCAACGCTGGTCAGTTTCCGGCAAATCGCCACACGCCTGGTATGACTTCAAAGACCAGCATCGACCTCAACTTTGAAAAGGGCGAACTCGTTATCCTCGGAACCGAGTACGCCGGAGAGATGAAAAAGGGTGTATTCACGGTGATGAATTACCTGATGCCGAAACGCGGGATTCTGTCGATGCACTGTTCGGCAACTGCAGACAAAACGGCGGATCGATCCAGCGTCCTCTTCGGCCTCTCGGGCACAGGGAAGACAACCCTTTCAGCAGATCCCAAGCGGCTTCTCATCGGAGATGATGAGCACTGTTGGTCCGACACCGGCATCTTCAACATCGAGGGCGGGTGCTACGCTAAAGCGATCGACCTTACCCCTGAAAGTGAGCCAGATATCTTTCAAGCACTGCGCTTCGGGGCAGTCCTGGAGAATGTTGTCCTGGACGAAGAGAATCGGAAAGTTCAGTTCCACGATAAGTCGATTACCGAAAACACCCGTGGAGCCTATCCCATTGAGTTTATTCGAAACGCAAAGATACCGTGCGTTGCCGGACACCCCTCAGATATTATCTTTTTGACCTGCGATGCCTTCGGCGTTCTTCCCCCTGTCAGCAAGCTCTCGCCAGGACACGCCATGTACCACTTCATTAGCGGCTACACGGCGAAAGTAGCGGGAACAGAGATGGGTGTTACCGAGCCATCGGCGACCTTCTCCCCGTGCTTCGGCGGACCGTTTCTTGTCTGGCACCCTGCGAAATATGCTGAGTTACTGGCCCAACAGATGCAAAAGCACAAAGCCAACGTGTGGTTGGTAAATACCGGATGGAGTGGCGGCTCATACGGCACAGGAAAGCGAATGAAACTCGCGTTAACTCGCCAGATAATCGATTGCATCCACAGCGGAGAGCTCGCCAAGGCCCCAACCCAAAAGGATCCAGTATTCGGATTTGACGTGGTAACCGAGTGTCCCGGGGTTCCATCTGAGGTTCTTATCCCCAAGAACACTTGGGCCGATAAGGCAGCGTACGATGCAACCGCTCAGAAGCTTGCGAACCTCTTTATCAACAACTTCAAAACCTATCAGGACGGCGTGAGCGATGAGGTCCGCGCGGCCTCGCCGGTGGCGAAGTAGCTGAGGCGCTGCTGCAGACAGGCATCGTTGATTACGTCGGCTTAGCCCGGTGGGGCATGAGGAACCATTTGCACCCACGAACCAGCGAGGGTATGGTAGGGAATATTCATGGCGTCACCATCCGCAGCCTCAGTATTAAAAGAGATCGTAGCTCGGCCCGAGTGTCCCGGGTGCGTGGTCATTACGTCCCCAGATCAGGTACGGCGCGAGCGTGCTCTGGCGTATCTCCTCCAGCACTTCAACAAGAATGGAAGTAACGTGACAACCTTCTCCTTCGGGGAGCAGGGGCGAACCAACCCTTCAACATTCCTTCAGGATCTACGAGAACCCTCTCTCTTTGACCCCACGCGCTTTGCGGTCATGCGAGCGATACAGTCGGCAAAGGCAGTCGACGTAGAGCCGGTTGCTGAGCTCATCCAGCGTGAAGTTCCGGGCGTCCATCTTTTTCTCGTCGGGGATGCCCTACCGAATACCCCCAACTTCAAGAAGGTCCTAGAGAAGAAGGCCATTACACTTTCATTTGAACAGCTCAAAGGAGCCGAGCTCAGTCGTTGGGTTGAACGTGAGGTCAAGCAGAGTGGAATTACGGGTGCGGGTGATGATGTTATCGCGCTCGTGACCTCGCTTGGAAACGACGATCCAGAGGCGATTGCGCGCCTTATTGAGAAGTTCTCGATGTACCTTGGTGACTCCCCTGCCTCGGCGACAGCGCTCCGAGACCTTGAGCCCGGACGGACCACTGCCAGTGATTTTGAACTTGCAGAGGCGCTCATCAGCAAGAATCGCGCATCAACAGAAACACTTCTGTTGCGCCTGGTCGCACAGGGCTCCAGCCCGTTTATGCTGATCGGCCTCCTTACAAAGACGTTCACCACTATTTTCAGACTCCGACTCCTCCTTGATAAGGGACTCGCTCAAGGTGACATAAAGAACGACCTTGGAATCTCCCCGTGGCTCCTCTCTAAATACATTCCGATTGCGAGGAGGCTATCAGCACAATCACTGACCGACATTCTGAGCGCGCTCTCCGTCGCTGACTTCAGACTCAAGGATAAATCACTTGGCCCCGCCACTGTGTTTAGCTCCCTCGCATCGCACATATCACGGAGCATCTAAGGTGAATCGACTCGTCGCATCACTCATTATTCTCGGATGCGCCCTGACCACCCACGCTTCTGCTGCCGAAGGAAAGGGCAAGAAAGTCACAAAGCGACCGATTCAGAAAAGCACAACAAGTGCGACAACCAAAGCCGCACCACGCACCCACTCCTCGAAGCCGTATCGTGGCTGGGGCTACCTCGTCGAGAGGCTACGAGCCAACGGTGTTAGCCAACACGATATCGATGCGATCTACACCGATCCTCGCATGCCGGAGTTTACCTTCATCCCGTTTAGCGTGCGCCCCAAAGAGCCGGCGTCGATGTACACCAACTTTACCAAGCCGACCTACCGAGAGCTTGGCACTTCCTTTCTCAACCAAAAAAAAGAGGAGTTTGATCACGTCGAGCAAACTCTGAAAGTACCACGCGAGGTGGTTACCGCTATACTTGTTGTCGAATCTCAGATCGGTCGATTTACCGGCAATCAGCTCATTGTGTATCGACTCTCCCGCCTCGCCTCAGCCAACGCGCCGGAAAATCTCCGGGAAAACTATCACGAGCAAAAGAAGAAAGACCCATCGGTAACTTTTGAGCAGGTACAACGCCGCGGTCGCTACTTGGAACAGACCTTTCTTCCAGAGATTCCGGCGCTGCTCGCGATCGCGAAACAGAATAACATCGAAGTTCTCAGTATGAAGGGATCAATCGCTGGAGCTTTCGGCATGCCGCAATTTCTTCCGTCAGCATTTATGAAATTCGGCATGGACGGCAATCAGGACGGCACCATCTCACTGCACAACGAAGAGGATGCGATGTGGTCCACCGCTAATTACCTGGCGAATTATGGCTTTCG
>JBIIYC010000207.1:0-4180 GCA_044347025.1 Bdellovibrionota bacterium | reverse complement strand
CGGGCTCCTCGAAAACCTATTAACAACGGGCGGGATGTTCTTTGCGAGGAGCTGCCGGATCGGGCTCAGCGTGCGAGCCTTCGCCTCAAGCCATACTTAACAAGCACTATACTTGTGGAGTTGACCAATTCGGGAGAGCGATTCCTCTTCGACTGGCGTGAGGAGGCTCCGAAGGTGACCTCGGTAGCGCGTGAGACCGTACTTTCAACGGATGAATCTCAAGGGGTCGTTGTCACGGCTGAGAAGATAAATGCTGATTCATTCATCCTCCTTTCGGAGCAGCACCTCATGTCGATCCGTGCAGGAGACCTCAATCCTCAGGTTGGTATGCTGACGGACAAGATCAAGGTGCGAGGAAAGGTGTCTCCGGCGGTGTATATCTTCAATTTGATTGCGCCTCGGTCTCGTCCGTAGTCGCCTCAAGGTTGAATCTCAGACCGCTCCATAGTATCTGTGGGTGCAAATATCTATAACACATGAATGTTGTCTCTCTGATATCGAATGAATTCCACGAGGGTGCCTGTCGCACGGAGGGCCTCTTGGATAAACATCGCGCTGCGCTGCACGATGCTCTTGAGGAGTTGCGTGCTATCCAGCACGCTCGCGTCTTAGATGGTCTTCCGGTGTGGGATCTGTCTATGGTGAACCCGGACCTAGCCCCACCGCGCCTTGTGCTTGATCGATTGCTTGAGTCGGTAACGAAGTCGACGAACCATCGGTATGCCGTTTCTCGAGGAGTTCGGCGGTTACGAGAAGGATTCGCGAGCAAATATGCTGAGCGATTCGGTGTCACGTTGGATCCCGAGAGCCAGGTGTGTGTGTGCCTGGGCAGCAAAGACGCAACGTTTCACGCCTTGAGAGTCTTGGTTCGTCCGGGGGATTCAGTAGTTATTGCGACACCATCCTATCCTGCGCATCCCTCGGCGGTCGCACTCTCGGGGGCGCGGAGTATCCCATGGCGTTTGACGACCGAACCTGAACAGGCAGCGCAGAGTCTCTCAGCTGTGTTGCAACAAACAGGGGCTCGAGTTGTGTTGCTCAACATCCCGTCGAATCCTGCCGGTGTGGTAGTTACAGAGATGTGGTGGCGTGCCGTGGGTGCAGTGTGCGCTCAATACGGCGCTACGATTATTAATGATTTTGTATACGGCGAGATGTGCTTTACGGGCGCCCCGGCAGTTAGTGCACTGCGGGCTGCTGATGTCGGTGCTCGGTGCGTAGAGGTGTATTCGTTGTCGAAGGCCTATAATGTGCCGGGATGGCGAGTGGGGGCTCTTGTTGGGGATGCGGATATCGTTGGTGCAGTATCGCGACTCAAATCACACTCGGATTACGGGCTTTTTCTGCCGTTGCAGTATGCCGCGGCGGTCGCCCTCACATGTACCGAAGATATCGTAAAGCCGACCGTGGCGACGTATGAGCGAAGACTCAGGGTGTTGAGCACTGGTATCCAAAAACTTGGTTGGACGGTTGAGTCCCCTGGTGCAGGGGCATGCTTGTGGGCTCAGTATCCTTCAGAGCTAGCGTCACGTGTAGACGGAGAGGGGTATCGTTCTATCGCAGTAGCGCGACACCTCCTGGCAACAAGCGGTGTTGTAGTGACGCCAGGGGTTGTCTTCGGAGAGGAGTACGATGCCTACATTCGCTTCGCGGCGGTGACGACCGAGGAGCGTTTGCGTGACGTGACTCGAATGTTGGCGCAGTAGTATCGGAGTATGCAGTAGAGCTGATGAAAGAGGGGCGCAATCAACGAAGCAAGCTGGCTCGGAAGGTCGTATTGGTGAGTTTTTGCCTGACCATGTCCTTAGGAGGCTTTACGGCCCTCGCTGAGGATCCGTGCCTCTCGTCTGCTGGTTTGATCAAGAAAGCACTCGATTTGGGGGAGGGATCTGATCAAGAGATTCAGCTCTACAAAGACGCGCAGCGCCTTTGCCCGAAGATGCCGGAGGCGCATTTCAATCTCGGATTGGCCTATCAAAAGCGGGGCGATCTTGATGCGGCGGAGAAAGAGCTTCGGGATTCGATAGCGCTTAAAGATGAGGTGCCGTTCCGGTTGGGGCTCGCGGGCGTGCTGTTGCAAAAGGGGGAGGTTGGAGCCGCTCGCGAGCAGTATGACAGCGTCCTGCAGAAAGATGGTAAAAGTGTCGAGGCGATGCAGGGAATCGCGGTGATTCTCGAAAAACAGCAGAAGATATCCGAGGCGGTTGAGATTCTTGAAAAGGCGACAACGCTAGAGCCGACGAATGTTGTGACCTATTTTAATCTTGGTGTTCTTAACGAGAAACTAAATCGTCCTGAAGCGGCGGTTGCTGCCTACAAGCATGCGGTTGAGAGTGATCCGAAGCACTTTCAAGCACTCTTCTTTCTCGGCTCTCTCCAGTCGCGCCTCGGGTATTTGCACGATGCGCGACGCACGCTTCAGCGTGCCGCAGAGATTCAGCCAGACGATGTACGTGTGCATCTTGGATTGGCCGAGGTGTATGAGAAGCTCGGTGATCATGGACTTGCTGAGAATTCGCTGCGCAGGGTCTCAACCCTGGCGCCGAAAAATGTCGTAGCGCAGGTCAATCTTGGTATCTTACTCATCGAGGATCGCCATTATGACGAAGCTGTTCGGGTGCTTGAAAAGGCTTCAACGATAGAACCGAACAATGCGCGGGTGTGGAGCGCGCTGGGTCGAGCGCAGCTTGAATTGGGGCAGACGGCTGCAGCCGAGAAGAATCTTCGTCTTGCCCTGTCTTTGGATAACTCCAACCCCTATGCGCACAACAATCTGGGGGTCTTGCTACAGCGTATCGGGAAGAGGCGCGAGGCTCGTCGAGAGTTTGAAGTAGCACTGCAGCTTCAGCCCGAGATGGAGGTTGCCAAAAAGAACCTTGAGGCGGTCGGCGGGAGTCTCGTCGACTAATGACAGCCAGCCTTGGGGGCCGAATGCATTCAGCAGCCTCAGCAATATAGACGCTGTTTCATAAAAAAAACCGATCGGTGTGGGTGTTCTCAAAACCTGCATATTTGTAGTGTATTCAATTAGTTGAGTCGTTTTAAGATTCTTATACTAAGAACTTCGTTTGCAACTATCTTGATAGTGCGGATGTGCGCTCATCCCTATATTCATGGATACGGCCTTCGGTCCGGAACGGTTGCGGCGCTCTAGCGCCGGTCATGTTCCGGAAGGCGCCAAGGGCAGAGGGTAAGGTTTTAATAGCCTGTTAGTGCAGAAATATGGTGAACTGGTAGTTGCGAACGCTGACTATCGTTTTCGCCGGTGTTAAAGGTAATACGGTTAGGTACACATTCATGTCAGCAGTTTTAAAGCTTGTTCAGGCCCAACAATTTAATGAAGAGCTCGATGTCGCTCTTGAAGGAGCGGCGAGTAAGAGCCACTCCTTACAATCGGCCTTTCTCTATGCCTCCCCCTGGCAACCAACCCTCGCACGCTATGTGATTGAGCGTTTCTCTAAAAAGGGCGGGCTGGTGCTCGATCCGTTCTGTTCGACTGGAACCGTTGGTGTCGAGAGCGTCCTGGCTGGACGTCATTTCGCAGGGTGTGCGCAAGAGCACGGATTAGTCAAACTCGCTCGAGCCCGACTCTCGCCGGCTGATATTGCAGAAGTAGCTTTGCGTTTGCAGTTTGTGAATTTCAAGAAGCCGGTGGACATTCGAGGATATCAAGCTCCATTCCCACACTTCTTCGACGCTGATACGTTTCGCGAGTTGGTTAATGTAAAGGCTAGTATCCGTGGCACAAGTGATGTGGCCGGTGATTTTATCACCTTTATCATCGCCAGTATTTTGCACGGCCATACCGCCGGACACCTTTCAGCGTACACATCTCCATCAGCTGCTCTAACTCCTGAGGCGCAAATCTCGCTGAACAAGAAGCGAGGAGAGGTGCCGTCATATCGTGCATTAAGTGCTCGAGTTCTGAAGAAGGCAGCATTGTTGCTTCGTGATGGGGTTCCATCGGCCCTTCAGGATAGCCGAATACAGCGGGATGTATTTTTCGCAGAGCCATCAGCGATAAATCAAGTTCAGACAGGCTCGGTGGACTTGGCGATGCTTGCGCCGAACCAGCCGGGCATGTTTCAGCACGGCCTGCATTCATGGCTCCGGATGTGGTGGCTTGGTGTGGATCTACCGGTTGAGTCACAACGATTTTCGGATGTGTCGAACTGGCATG
>JBIIYC010000066.1:0-13939 GCA_044347025.1 Bdellovibrionota bacterium | reverse complement strand
TAGCGCCGTCGGCCCCCGCGAAGCAACCCTCAGAGCCTGCAACAACGATAGTTCGCAAGAAGGGCCCTGTTCCTGTCATCCAGGAACCAGTCGAGCAGCCAAACACCCAGGTTGTTGAGCCGGCAAATATCATTACCCAACCTTCAGAACAGAAAACTTCGAAATCAACACCAGCAGTTTCCGTCCTCCAGAAGAAGCTCACCGCAAGCGAGATGCGAGTTCGCGCACTTGAGCAGCAGCTTAGCGAAGCAAAGAGCCAACTCTCTGCTGCAGAGGTAGAGATTAACCGTCTCTCAGGAATTATTGGCGCTGGTAGTCGCGCCCGATTTGCTCCTCAATCAACCGCTCCTGTAGCAGCGCGCTCGGTTCGTCCGACAACACCGCCGGCTCCGATTAAGGATGTTCCCGCTCCGTCCCCCTCGAACGACATGGACGTGGCTACTATCGCGGTTGATAAGGCAGATCTCCGCCTTGGACCAGGTAAAAACAATTCGGCGCTAATGACCCTTCCACGTGGCTCGCGGCTCGCCGTTGAAGCGCGGTCTGGCGAGTGGTACCGCGTCTTCGCTCCAAACGGCCAACGTGCCTGGATTCACTCCTCACTGGTTCGGTTCGGACAAGGCTCATCGTCGCTCAACGATGGTAGCTCAGTAACGGTTCGCGGATTTGACCCATCAGTGCGCACGGGAGCATTCACGAATGGCAAGTAACCTTCGGCTGAAGCAGCTCTGGTTAGCTCTTTGCACCTGCATCATGGTACTAGGTGGCGGAGTAGCAACCGAGAACTCGTATGCAGCCCCCGGCACGATGAGCCTCGTGTATCCCGTAATGGGCCCTCGCATGTCCGGTGATTTTGGCATGCGGAAGCATCCGATTAAAAAGCGTCACCACCATCACCACGGAATCGATCTGGCGGCCCCCATGGGCGCTCCAATACGGTCGATTGCTGCGGGTCAGGTTATCTACGCTGACCCGTTCGGCGGGTACGGAAAGATCGTTGTCGTGCGACACGCATCGGGCCTGACGAGCCATTATGGACATTGCGCTGAGTTGAATGTTCAGATCGGCGATCGAGTTGCTGCTGGTGATATTATTGGAACCGTGGGAAGCACCGGGCTCTCCACAGGGCCACATCTTCACTTTGAGATCCGAATCGACGGAAAACCCCAAAATCCCGAGCGATACCTCCCCGGCTTGGATAGCCCAGCTGAGGGATAACCGCACTCTCACGTGTATCGAACACAAGACACGGGCTCGTAAGTCTCTGACTCTTTGTCCGCCTCTTCCCGTTGGGATACTTCAATCGAAGCTCGTTCAAGCTTCAAATGGGTCTTCGTGGAATCGAGTGGGTAGAATTGGCGTTTCCGGACGTGAACATTGCGCGTGCACGTAAACGTGAACGGACCCGAAGAAGTGTGGTCACACGCCCTGAAGGCAAAGTTTAGAAAGCATGGCACCAATCCGTGTAAGCAAAAGCTTTCCGGTGCGATATTCGTCCGGGGAGAGGTGGCTAAGGGCGTTGAACAAATCAAAGAGGGCACCACACTCCATGACGGACCCTCATCCAGCATACTACTAGATATCGATCGCCGGGGCAGAACGTTGCTCGATCGGGTACGTTCACGTTCACGTTTACGAGCACGTTCACGCGGAAATACGTGATTTATCACTGAAAACAATGGGTTATGCCCCATCAGCAATCATTTGGCACCCACTCGATTCCAGGATGAGCCCTTCAAATATTAGTCATGTTTTCAGCTACTTACAAAGGCCCGATCCCATGAATTTTGAGTGATCGACTCATCAAAGACCTTCTCTTCGCTACCATTCCATGTGAGGCGCTACGGGTCCGGCGCATTTCAAAGTACCCCCTGTGATTACAGCACCTTATCTATTCAGCCCCACATCCTAAGCATTACCCACGAAAGGATCGACTTGTAATTGTGTCGGCTGCACCCTAGGCAACGTGATGAAGCGTGTTCTCCTACTGATGGCATACTTGGTAGCGCTTATCTGTGCTCGCGACGGATGGTGTAGCGGCGTCACGGTGACGAACGTAACAGTAGGTTCACCGAATACCGAGACTGGCGTGGCCGCAATACACTTCGACATCTCCTGGACCCACTCCTGGCGTTCAAATAGCCCCCCTACCAACTGGGACGCGGCGTGGGTGTTCGTAAAATATCGAGTTGGAAGTGGGGAGTGGAGTCACGGGAAGCTCACTGAGACGGGCCATTCCGTTCCGTCACACGCCGCGATAACGCTCGGGCTCGTAGACACGAACTCACCATATAACATCTCAACGAACCCGGGCGTGGGAGCGTTTATCTACCGACGTAACCCAGGCGCTGGAACCTTTACCGCGCCTGGAGTTTCACTGTCGTGGAACTACGCGGCGAACGGAGTCTCGGTAACCGATAACGTAGAGATCAAGATCGTTGCTGTTGAGATGGTGTACGTACCCGAGGGGCCATTCTTCGCGGGAGACAACGGAACCTCGACGGGCTCCCTTGTCCAAGGGAGCTCTGACCCCGATCCGTGGTACGTAACCACAGAGGCGTCTTTCGCCGTCGAGAATAGTAGCGGAAACGGTACTGGTTCCGGCCAAACCGCGCCCCTCTACTATCATCCATCAGTAACAGATGGCGACTCCGCCGGCGCTGCCTACACCGTTTCATCAAGCTATCCCAAGGGGTTTGCCCCCTTCTACATCATGAAGAGCCACATCAGTCAGGGGCAGTGGCTCGAGTTCTTTAATAGCCTTACGACGGCGCAGAAAAGTACTCGTGATGTAACAAGCGTAAAGGGTGACGTACTGATCAATCGTAACAACGTACGCTGGACGAGCGGAAACGCCACCCTACCGGATCAGGGGGGCGGAGCAACGCACCGAGAGGTAGGTATGAGTTACCTTTCCTGGGGAGATGTTGCGGCATACCTCGACTGGGCAGGGTTACGTCCGATGACCGAACTTGAGTTCGAAAAGGCGGCGCGGGGCCCCCTCTCCGCAGTAGCAGGTGAGTATGCCTGGGGTGCTACATCGGTAACCCAAGCCACCAACATCTCTGACGCTGGCATGAGCAGTGAGCGAGCGCAGAATGGTGCCAACATCTCTTTCGGAAACCACGCTGGAGTTCAGGGCCCACTGCGAGTGGGAAGTTTTGGGTATGGGGCCTCAACCCGAGATACCTCTGGAGCAGGATACTACGGCGCGATGGATCTCTCGGGCTCTTTATGGGACAGAGTAGTCACGCTGGCAAACGCATCAGGCCGCTCGTTCAATGGTTCCCGTCACGGCGATGGGATCTTGGATGGCTCAGGGGACGCAAACGTGAGCTCGTGGCCGACGAGCAGTGGAACGGGAGCTGGCTTAAAAGGTGGGAGCTGGTATGACGCTGCCTCTCTCGCACGAACCTCCGACCGAACTCGCGCTGCACTCATCAACGCAGCCCGTGACAATACCTCTGGTGGAAGAGGCGTTCGCGTTGCGCTCGGAGAGAGCGTTCCAGCATCAACACCAACAGCCACTCCGACCCCAACCAATACCGCGACACCGACATTAACTCCGACACCTTCGGAGACGCCGACCGATACTCCGACTCAGACGCCGACCCGAACGCCAACTAATACACCAACCGGGACACCGACGGATACTCCGTCACCTACTCCTACCTTTACCGCGTCGCCAACGAGTAGCCCAACGGTGACACCGACTTTTACCCCAACTGAGACGCCGACCACCACGCCAACGAACACACCTACCCAAACACCGACAGAGACGCCGACACCTCAACCGACAAGCACTCCGACCATCACCCCAACCTTTACCGTAACGCCGACGATCACACCGACATCGACACCAACTACTACTCCAACGATCACCCCAACCACTACTCCAACGGTAACTCCAACCGCGACCAGTACTCCTACAGCACCACCTGTGCCGTTTGTTTCGGTGTGGGATACGAGCAAAATATCAACAGGCTCCTCTAACGGCACGCAGATAAGGCTACCGCTTGAATCAACGGGAACCTACAACTTCGTCGTTGATTGGGGAGACGGCTCAACGAACACGATTACGACCTGGAATCAAGCCGAAACCACGCATACCTACAGCGCCTCGGGAACCTACACCGTTACAATCACGGGACAACTGTGGGGATGGCGCTTCAACAACGTCGGCGACCGATTAAAGCTTACAAGTATCAGCGCCTTCGGAAATCGATTCAGGTTAGGAAATAGCGGGGGTTACTTTTATGGGTGCTTGAACCTGACAACGGTCGGCAATGACCTTGATATGACCGGTACAACGACCCTTGCAAACGCCTTTCACAACGCCTCCAAGTTTAACGGAAACATCAGCGCATGGGACGTCTCGGCCGTTACAAACTTCAGCAGCATGTTCTTCGGTAACACCGTCTTTAATCAACCCCTCAATGCATGGAATGTCTCCGCAGCCACGACCATGAGCAACATGTTCAGAGGGGCGATTGCCTTCAACCAACCACTGAACAACTGGAGCGTCTCGAATGTCACCGATATGTCCCTTATGTTCTTCGGCGCCACAGCTTTTAACCAAGATATAAGCGGATGGGATGTAAGTAAGGTCACTACCATGGGCCAAATGTTCTATGGCGCGACCAACTTTAATCAAAATATCAGCTCATGGAACGTCTCGGCCGTCACAAACTTCAGCGGCATGTTCCACGGCACCAGCTTTAATCAGCCCCTCAATGCATGGAACGTGTCCGCAGCAACGACAATGAACGGGATGTTCAGATCTACAACTGCCTTCAACCAACCACTGAGCAACTGGAACGTCTCAAATGTCACCGATATGTCCCTTATGTTCTTCAGCGCTACAGCTTTTAACCAAGATATTAGCGGATGGGATGTGAGTAAGGTCACTACCATGAACTCCATGTTCTATAGCGCGACTAATTTCAATCAAAATATCGGCTCATGGAACGTTTCGGCCGTCACGAATTTTACCAATTTCATGTGGGGCAAGACCGCCGCAACCTTCTCTACAGCGAATCTAGACGCGATCTACAATGGCTGGTCTGCTCGAACTCTGAAGCCTAATGTGACGATTACATTCGGTAGCGCCAAATACACCGCCGCGGCGACAGCAGGCCGACTTGTTCTGACTTCGTCGCCAAATAGCTGGACGATCACTGATGGTGGGCTCTAAATAGCAAGCGGCGTGCGGACGCACGGCACCGACCGCAATCTGTCGTGCAATTCACTCGATTGACTTTTCTTTTTTCTAAGGAGACCCCGGACCGGTTGGAATCGACGTAATGGCGGATAACCACCAACAGGAGCCTCCCTTCCCTAGGCGTCTCCCCGGATGTACCTGCACTTTGCCTCAAGCATGGTGGGATAAACTGCAGCGAACGAAGAACTCGGGCGATCCACGAGGATTACATACGGTAGCCGTAGTATGTAACCTCACACCCATTTAACCCCGGCGCGATCGTCGCAACGATGTGATCGGGGACGTACATCGGATTACCGTAATTCACGAGCTTCCGTATATCGTGGGACAGACGCGGCTGCACTCGAAAATAGGCTGCGTCACTCTCAGCACATACCCCACGCCGGCGGCATCCACGTACAGAGTGGATATTATTGTCCGGGTCAATTTCGTTCGACTGGGCGAGATAAAAAGTCTCTGTTCTCTTCGAGCATCCAATCAGTATCGCATCAACGATTGGCTCAACCGTAACGAAACGCACGGCCTCTCCTAGCCTAGTAAGCGCCCATGTAACGCTCGGGGTTCTCTGCGGGCTCCCCCTCCGCCCCTCACATGCAACCCATTCCGAACCCAAGAGAACTCATTATACAGCACATTTTTTTCAGTAGCTTGAG
This sequence comes from Bdellovibrionota bacterium, assembly GCA_044347025.1. Classification (GTDB taxonomy): domain Bacteria; phylum Bdellovibrionota_C; class UBA2361; order UBA2361; family OMII01; genus OMII01. The sequence continues at coordinate 8,065 of JBIIYC010000066.1, read as the reverse complement.
AAAACAGGGGGTAACCACCTGAAACGACTGACGTAAAAAGACCCCCAAATAAATCATTGCGTATGTCACATCCCGCCTTCATTGTGCCATATCACTTGTAGAAACTGGGACGCAGATGATGCGTCGTTAATGAACACACAACAAACGTAAACGTAATTAAGTAGTAGTGAGAATTGTATGGTAACTAAAATTCGCTCAATCGTATCAAATGTTCGTGAGACTTCGATTAACTTGGCTCGCCGCGCAGCGGTTGCATCGGTTGCTCCAACCGAGAAGCAGGCTCAGTTGATCCTGTTCGCAGCTGGAATCGTCGCTTTGGGCGTTGGACTCTCGCACGAATCCTTCGCAACCACAGGCTTCTCTGGCGCGACCTCGTACGAGGATCAGCGTATCGCAAATGCCGTGAGCACCATCATGCAGTACCTCGAGGGTGCATTCGGCGCGTTAATCATGGCCGGCTCGGGCCTCATCGCAATCTGTAGCGCAGCATTTGGTCAGTACAAGGCCGCGCTTAGCTGTATGATTGTAGCGGTCGGAGCGTTCATCTTGCGAAGCGTGATGTACACGTTCTTCAACGTTCAGAGCATCACAGCTGACTCGGGTATTTCGAACTAATCGAGATTCCGAAATGTCGGTAGAGGCGTCGGGGGAAACCCCGGCGCCTTTTTTATTGCGGCTCATCGACGGAATTAGTGGGTAGTAGCGGGGCAGATCTACGGCATAACCCGCTTAGTTTTGAGCTAAAAACGAGGTTATTACGTGCGCGTGAACGGCCCGATATCATCAAAAAGCACCCACTAAAAACGTCGAAGACCCTTTATTGGGTCTTCGGGTTTGTGAGTGGGTAGGAGAATCAGCCAGAACGGGCTGACGCGAAGCCACGATAGGCGTTTTGGAGTGTTACTGCGCAGACAACTTGGCCGTTAGAGCCTTTACGCACCCCTCATCTTTCTCAGACGAGAGGCGCTGCTTAAGGATCTCTCGCTGTTCCGGAATGCTCGGATCGAGCTTCCCATACGCCAAAACCCGCGCCAGCGGTTCCGGATGGGATGCGAGCAACCGCAAGAGTTCCACGGGGGCCTTCCACTCGGTACGCCGGAGGTAGCGAGCGGCCTCCAAATTGAAAATATCAGAGCTGTCGGCGTAGGCCCGCGCCGCTAGGATTAACACTACCGTATCCGGATTCGGCTTGAGTGCAAACCACTGCGCCACAAACGGAGGCTGCATCGCAGCACTGGCCTGAAGGGCTGCGACGAGGGAGATCGTTTGCTCACGCGTTAGCCCGTTCGCCTCACTTGCAAGCGTCGTGAGCAGCGCATCCGACGACGGTGCTAGAGCTCCCTGCTTGAGCTTCATGGCCGCCTGATCTCGAATTGCCGGTAACGGATACGTGAGAAGGTCGGCATATTTACTGACATCCAGAGCCTGTTCGGGAAAGATTCCGAGAATCAGCTTAATCTTCTCGACCGAAGGCACCTTTGACCATTTTGCGAGGTCCTCTATCTCAAACCACCCCGCAAGGCTCGCCAACTCTCCACCTTGGTCGCGAATAGCCGCGAGAAGCTCTTTGGAAGCTGCCGGATTATTTGCAACGATCGGCAGTACGAGTACGATCAAACCGCGAGCTCTAAAGTTTGCTTGCGCCGGCTTCTCGTTTGAAGCAGGCGTTAATAGCCCCTCAAACGCTTGTGGGCGAGCGTCACCTGTTGCGATCGCAGCAAGTCCTATCCCCTGCGGCGATCCCAGAGAGGAAACCCCACTCTCTTTGAGCTTCGAAAAGAGGGGACCGAACGGGGCAGGCAACGCAGCTACCACATCAACTGAGATAGCAGCGAGCTCCTTACTCGCGTTGCGAGGCTGCGTCTCGCTGGCGATTGCGAGAATGACGGCCGGATGCAGGGACGCAAGAGGTGGTAAGTGTTTCAATCCATCAGGAAATAGCTGTGCAAGGGCGACGATAACGGCAGCACGCACGTCGGCATCGGATAGCTCCTCACGCCAGGATTCGTCGAGGGCGACTCGGAGGAGACGCGATCGAACTCCATCCGGATTGGAGCCCCCAAGCACATCATCTGTAATTGCGTTGAGCGCTGCAGGATCGCGGTTAAGAACCGCCGCGCGAGCGACCACCAACATTTGTGATCGTTCATGACTCGCCCACGCAGTCTCGAATTCTATCGAGTGCGATGGCACAGCCCCTGGAATAAACCGAGCCACGCTGTTAAACAGCGCTGGGTATTGAGCCCGCACAAAAAAAACGACCGCAAGAAGCGATATGCACACCCCTACCACCACGGCCGGCCGAATCCGTTGAACGCTGCGCGACTTCTCACTCACAAGAGCCCTCGCGCCCCCCTCTTCCTGCTTTGATGTCGACGCTTGCTGTTCTGCACTTCGAACAAGCTTGCCGCCACCGCTACGACCTCGCTCTGAGCGAGACTCGGTTGGAGATGGGGAAACAGCGCCAACGCCACCCAGACCGAACGCTGCACCCACTTCGGAGATCGAAGGACGCTGACGCGGACTCGGAAGGGTGAGTTGCTCTACAATTGCTGACTGCTGGACAGATAAAGAGTCGGCGATGAGCGACTGTATAATGCGTCCGAGACTAAACAGGTCTGCCGACGGATCAGGTACCGAACCGCGCGTGCTCTCAGGAGCGAGATACGCGTCGCGAGTATCATGGATAGCGCCGAAAAAAGGATCGAGTAGTGTTACCTTGCCATCAACGATGGCGATGTTTGAAGGACAGAGGTGTCCATGCGTTATATTTCGCTTGCTGAGCGTCGAGACGAGGTTTACGAGTTCCACGACGACATCATGAAGCGCATCCGGTGTTGGAATGGCCCCCTTTTCTAGGAGGTCCTGAAGGGTGTCCGAGACAAAGGGCCTCAGGACGAAAAAGCGCCCGCTCCCCTCCATTCGTTGCGCTCGTTGACTTCCCGAGAAGAGCACCGAAAACCCCTCGAAGTCCGAGACAAAGGCGCGCGCCTGTCCTTCATCCATACGGGTCGATACCCGCATGATGTGAACTTTGCCGTTGAGCAGCAATAACGGGCGCACGTCCCATGATGCATCGCCCACAACAACGTTCACGCACACCGCCCCCTGGGGGAAGAAACGAGAGTAGTCCCGGAGGACCTCTCGCTGTGCGTCGGGTAATGACTCAGGACTGAGAAGCTTCACGATATGGTGTAACCTTACGATGGCCTGCTAGAGCCCCTTCTCCTCAACCAACTTCGCCATCTCCGCGCGCAAGATAGGAACGATCTCGTCGTATGAGAACTGACCCAGCAACGTACTGCCTTTTTTCAGATTAACATGATTGGGTGCGCACCATAAGCCCAAGTCAGCATCATCGGTCTCACCCGGTCCGTTCACTCGGCAACCCATGACTGCAATTGTGAGCTTTTTCTCCGCGAACTCCTGCGTCATCAATCGAACTTTCTGAGCCAATTCCACGAACGCCTCATTCTCTACGCGCGAGCACGATGGGCACGAAATGATGTTGAGACCGTCGTGTTCGAAACGCGGAACCGAGCGGAAGCGCCCGGCATACACGTCTTCGATGATCTTCTTGCCGATAACAACCTCTTTGTATTTCTCTGCATGTGGCAGCGTAAGAGACACTCGCACCGTGTCCCCGATACCGCGAGCGAGAAGGTTCTCAAAAGCAACGCGCGACTTAATTTCACCCATCGGAAGCATTCCCGCCTCCGTAACTCCGAGGTGAAGAGGGATATCAGCATGCTCCTCGGCGAATCGAGCATTGATCTCGAGAACATCATTGGGATCGGAGCTTTTGAGAGAAACGACGTAGTTGGTGAAACCCAGATCCTCTAGGTATCCGATATGCTCTCGCGCCGAGGTGAGCGCTACCTCGATCGGGTCCTCAGCCTGCTCGGCCTGCGCTGGGTCGAGAGAACCGAAATTAACGCCGATACGGAGCGCAAGATCGTACTCACGCGCAACACCAACGATATACTTCACCTTCTCATGAACAGGAGTATCCTTCTCGTGGTGGTAGAGGTGTCCGGGGTTATACCGGATCTTCTGCACGTAAGGGGCTACCGACTTCGCCAGTTTGTAACTCTCTTGCAGATCAACTACGAGGCGTGCGTTGGTTCCCTTGCGAATCTCAGCGAGGGCCTCAACGTCTTTACGACTGTCGATTGCAATTCTGATGATGTCGGCACCATGTTCCTGCAGGAGAGCGATCTGTTTCGTCGTCGCCTCAAGATCCTGGGTCTTTGTGGCACACATCGACTGCACTGAGATCGGTCCATCGCTACCGATTATTAGGTCACCGACACGAACCCGGCGGGTTTTACGCCGCGTGATGCGCGGAGCAGATCGTATCTCGGTCAAGGGTAAGTTTTCAGATTCATTAGTCATAAAATGTACGTACGTCGATGTTGCGTTGCTGAGTGCCCTTGCAAGCCGTGTCCGGATTCTGTCGGCGGTCACGGGACGTTCCTCAGATTCACTAAGAAAACGAGGGAACGGCTTTTGGCACTTTTGTAGTGTCCAAATAGTTGTATAATCAACGCGTTAAGGCAACCCGTTGACACGCTCGGCGAGCCGCTGTTAGCGCGAATTTTCCGCGTAACACTGTGATTTTAGGTGGATGAATGCGGAGTTTTTCGCTACTTGTTCGAACTGCGGTGCTCGCGGGGACTCTCTTTGGGGCGGCGCCAGCTGCGCTGACCGAGGGTACGAGCGCGCCAGAACCGAGCTTTTCGCCCACGTGGAAGCTGCTCCGTAATGACGCCAAGCAACAGTTTATCGCCGGATACCTCTTTGGGTGGCGAGATGCAAAACGGGTCACCGAGGTCGCGATCGAGTATGTTCGAGAGAACCCATCGGAGGCTGTGAGCGGCCTGGAGCGCATCCGGGGGCTTTACAACATGGAGGGCATCACGGCCGAGAGTATGGTTCGTGAGCTCGATACGTTCTTCTCTGAGTCGGAAGGTAAAGATGCAACCTTGTCGCAGGCGATAACTGCGGCAAGAATGCGGTTAGGTAGGTAGTCATCATGACAGATATTGATCAATTAGAAGATATTTTTGAGCGCATCACAGAAGAGTATGAGGAGCCGGTTCCGATCGGTGGCAGGTGCGAAAGTCGGATCTTCTACCGAGTGGAGGACCTGAGCGAGGCAGACCTCAATGCGTGCGCGGAGTACGTTGCCGATCGCATCCGTAACGTCGTGGCTCCATCAAAGCCGCAGCTGTTTCTCAAGCTTCCCGGCGGCTATTCTTTCTTCGCAGAGCGACTCTGTGCGGTGTACTCAGAACTGTATAACCACGGCAAGGAAGTGCCTCTTGAGCAATACATCGAGAGCAAGATGGCCAACGGTCACGGAGAGAAGTACAAGGGTTACAACTCTATTCTGGTAACGGACGTAATAACGACCGCACGCTCAAGTCTTGAAGCCCATACGCGGGCAACGCTTCGAGGTATCCCGGTTCTGTGCTGGGCAACACTCATCGACCGGACCTTCGGACCAGGGCCAGTGCCGGTGGTTTCTGCATTTACCGGCGCGCCAGTACGAGTTCTCACTCAAATCGGATAGTCGCCAAAACCGGAGAAAGGTACCAGCCGCCACCCCTACCCGCCTGCTATCAGCGGCGGTTCTGGGGGCGCTGGCGCGACGATTTACTATCGGCATGGCGAAATGAGTCTGAGCAGAGCAGTGATGCTACCGTGCCAGATATCGCCGGGTGTATCGCGTACAGGCCTATCGGCGCTTCAAGGGAATAACCTTCCCGGCGCCAGCGGCTACCTTCGGCCGGGCGAAAGATGCGGTGCTCAAGGCAGCGTGCGACTCCTGAACGGAATGCTCGTCGAGCAGTTCAATCGTTGACAGAACGGTTGCCCCCTCTTCGCTCAGCTCAGCAGCTGGACGTACAACGCGGCTACGCTTGATTAAGAGATCGAGCTCATGGTGAGCCGCTTGTCCTGCTTGCACCCGGGCCTTTAGGCTCACCAGGTTTACAGCCAAGCCACTAGCTTTTATGAAGTCCCCGCGCTCGGCTGATGCGATCAACTCGCGCTGCATCTGCACCAACTCACTTTCGCTTGTCCGCCAGAGTGCCTGAAATTCGCTGCGTAACGCGAACACATCGTAGACTAATTTCTTGGTGCTTGGAGAATCTGCTGACTCAGTAAGCTTCCGTAAGAGGAGGCTGTTTACTTCTCGCCACTCAGCTACCTGGGCGTTTGAGAGCTCAGCTGAGGTGCCTTCCATGCGAACAATCGACTGGCTGCCCGAATTGTTATAGAGGCGCAACGCTCTGCGGCTTTTTTGGATAAGTGCTAATAGTCGCGAGCGAAAGGATTCCGATTCCATACTCTACCGTGGTGAAACGTAAGAGACGAAGGTGTACCAGTGGTTGCTTAGCAAATCAACCGCAAAATGCGGAACACTGTCTCAGTATCGCCACAGCTGGAGCCAAAGCACAAGCTACGATCACTGCCCATCCCCGGACTTAGCGAAGGCGTGGAGGTCGAGGTTTTTCCACCGGGACTTGATAGTTTCGTACAGCGGCTGGAACGTGTCGGTTTCAATCGCCTCCCGAATTCGCTTCATAAGGGTGAGATAATGGGTGAGGTTATGAATGCTCGCCAGTTGAGGACCGAGCATCTCCCCCACCTTGAAAAGGTGCTGAATGTAGGCCCTCGAGTGGGTACGACAGGCGAAGCAGTCACAGGTTGGGTCGATCGGTCGCGAATCCTCCGCATAGCGCGAGTTTTTGATGTTAAAGAACGGTGGATCGTCATTCACAAAGACCCGTCCGAAACGCCCGGAGCGGGTCGGCATAACGCAATCAAATATATCGACCCCATTTGCGACCGCTTCGACGATATCCTCGGGGGTTCCTACCCCCATGAGGTACCGGATATGGGTATCCGGGAGTTGCGAGGGGTGATAGCTCAAGACCTCATACATCGAGTCCTTGGGCTCCCCTACGCTCACGCCGCCGATGGCATACCCATCGAAGGGCAGCTCTCGAATCTGCTGCGCAGACTTCGTCCTCAGCTCTCGGTGACACCCTCCCTGTGTAATACCGAACATACACAGCTCTGGGTCGGTTCGCGCATCCAGGGAGCGCTTGGCCCAGCGTAGGGTCATATCAAGGGAGGCACTGAACGCGTCATACGCCAGATCGCTGGCCGGACACTCGTCGAGCGCCATAGCGATATCCACCCCCATTGTCTGTTGAATCTCGATCGACTTCTCCGGAGAGAGAAACTGCTTGGACCCGTCGAGGTGCGAACGAAACTCAATCCCCTTCTCCGTGATGGTCCGAATGCTCTTGAGGCTAAACACCTGGAAACCTCCGGAGTCGCTCAATATCGGGCCTTTCCAGCCGGTGAAGGTGTGAATGCCACCAAGCCTGTGAATCCTTTCGTGCCCGGGCCGGAGCCAGAGGTGATACGTGTTGACGAGCATCACTTGAGCTCCGGTTTGGGCCAGGCGCTCTACATCAACGCCCTTGACTGAGGCGCGGGTACCAACCGGCATGAACGTTGGGGTCTCGAACACCCCGCTCCGAGCCCGGAACGAGCCTCGGCGAGCCTTACCGACTGAGCATTTTAGTGTGTACCGACTCGTCATATAATTAACATCCCATCTCCGTAACTCAGAAAACGATACTGGGACGACAGGGCGGTTTGATAGGCCGAATCGAGCAATCGTTTCCCAATCAGTGCTTCAACCAACAGTAGGTGCGTGGTGGCTGGTTGATGAAAATTCGTCACGAGCGCATCAACTAACTGGAATTGAAATCCAGGTTGTATGAAGAGCGTTGTCTCCCCACGCTCCTGCCCCTGCTCCACACGAGCCGCGCTCTCAAGAGCTCGCACGACCGTTGTTCCTACTGCAACAACACGACCGCCACGGGCTTTCGTCTCTCGAATCGACTCAAGTAGCTCTGCGGGCACATGGAAATGCTCCTCTCCTGGTGGTCGCAACTCCCCATTTACGACGATCGGCTGGAAGCTTGCCGCTCCTACATGAAGGGTAAGGGTGTCGACTCGACACCCTACACGCTCCCGAATC
>JBIIYC010000206.1:0-4236 GCA_044347025.1 Bdellovibrionota bacterium | reverse complement strand
CGCTGAAGATCCTCAAAGATACAGAGGGTGTGTCGATTGTGCACTTCACTGATGAGGATGTGGTGCGACACCCACTCGTGTCGAGAATAATTCAAGCGTATGACCGCGACGAAACGTACTGAGGAGACCTCTTCCGCCGCGAACGGACTTTTGGTTGCGTTCGGGTGTATCGCGATTGTAGCGGTAATTGCTGAGGCTACCCTAGGACCGTTTGTATCACAGATTTCTCTGGTGGAACGTGGGGCCCGGGCACTTGCAGTGGCTGGTGCGCTTGGAGCCTTGCACCTGGGGGCCCGCGAGGTATTCGGCCGACGATTCGTTCGGGACACGAAGGGATACGCAGTTGTGTACCTTCTCTCCGCAGTCTCGGTGGTGTGCGTTGCGTTCGTCCATCTTATTGCACTCGCGCTGGTACACTACTGCAATGCAAATGTCGTGCAGAGCGAGATCCTAGAGATCTCTCTCCCATTCTTGCTGCCGTTTGCGGCCATGGTGCTCGTTGTACAGTCAATGCTCGGGGTGAGCTTTGGGGTCTTGGCGGGGCTTGTTGCTGCCATCGTGTATGGATCGTATGCCTTGCATCCGGTCCTCCTCCTCGGAGCGTTGCTTAGTTCGTCGGTTGCAGCGAGTGTTGCCTTTCGTAGGGTTCGCTCCCGCGCATGTTACATTCGTGCCGGTATTCGTATCGGATACGCGATGCTTCCCTTTGCGCTCCTCTCTCTGGTGCTTGTTCCACCCTCTGGAGCATTCGACATTGGAGTTCGGTGTCTCGGCTGCTTTGTGAGTGGATGTTTAAGCTCTATTATTGCGGTAATTGTAACTCCGATCGTCGAGTACTTCGCCGGATACGCCTCAGACATGCGGCTCATTGAGATGGCGACCCTAGACCATCCGCTCTTGAAGGAGCTGAGTATTCAGGCTCCCGGCACATGGAACCATTCAATGGTGATCGGGATGATGGTGGAGTCTGCGGCGGATGCTATCGGCGCTAATCCAGTAGTGTGTCGAGTCGGGGCGTATTTTCACGATATTGGTAAGGTTAAGAAGCCTCTCTACTTCGTGGAGAACCAGACGCCCGGCGATAATCGACACGATAAGCTCAGTCCATCGATGTCGGCGCTTATTATCCGGGCCCATGTTAAGGATGGCGTCGATCTCGTGCGACGACACAAGGTTCCGAAGGTTATCGAGGATATGATCCCACAGCATCACGGGACGTCCGTGATCGATTATTTTTACGATAAGGCACGTAAAGAAGCGGAAGAACTCGGCCACGACCCCGATGCGGTCGATCGTGCACTCTACCAATATCCGGGCCCCAAGCCGCAAACTAGAGAAGCTGGGCTGTTGATGCTTGCCGATGGCATTGAGGCTGCGGCTCGTACACTGGGTGAGCCGACACAGGATCGCATTCAGGGGCTGGTTCAGAAGATGCTCAATAAGGTATTCGCCAGCGGCGAATTACACGAATGCGACCTGACCTTGCAGGACCTGCATATTATCGCGAAGTGCTTTACGAGGGTGCTGACAGGCATCTATCATCAACGGATTGCCTACTCGGAGCCGGCAGAGAAGGGAGCTAGTGGCAATGACTCCCGAGAGGGCGTTCGCGGTGACGATAGTACTCAGGCACCGCGAGAGAATCTACGACGATTGGGGATAGAGTGACGAAGAGAGTTAATACGAAGAAAACGCTCGGTAGAGCTCGTCGATGGACCGTTCACCTCTCGGTTGAAAGCCGCAAGTTAAAGATCTCACCGGCAACCATTCGAGCCTTGGTGCTCAAGGTGCTCGCGTATGCCGAGAAGGATGTTCGAATCCCTGAGGTGTGTGAGTTGAGTGTGTCGTTTATTAACGATGCGCGGATGCGCGATATCAATTTTGAATTCCGTGGAAAGGACAAGCCGACGGATGTGTTGTCGTTTCCTCAGTTTCAGCCGAAGGAGATCGCTGGAAAGGTTCGGGCGCCGATCGCTGGGGGAACGTCACTGGGTGACCTCGTTATCTCGACAGAGACGACCATTCGGCAAGCAAAGGAGTTTGGGGTAACTCAGCGAGCTGAACTGGTGAGGCTTGTGGTGCACGGGGTTCTACACCTGTGTGGGTACGACCACGAGAAGGTCCCGGCGAGCGAGGCGCAGCGGATGCGGCGCCGGGAACGGGCTATTCGGGGGATGCTCGGGTTTTCATAACCGATCCGTATGGTGTTATTGACGCCACTACGTCGCCAACGTATACCAAACTGCAATGACGACACTTTTTGACCCATCAGAAATTAAGTACAAGCTCCAAGGGCTCAACCAGCGGGTTGATGTTCTTAGGGGGTTTCTTTGACATCGCAAATCTAACTATCAAGGTAGAGCAGCTTGAGAGCGAATCTCAGGCCGGAGACATCTGGAACGACGCAAGTAAGGCAAAAGCTGTAATGCGCGAGCGCGCGCAGTGTGTCGAGCGATTAGACCAGTTTAAGAAGATTGAGACCCTATATTCGGATACCGAGGCGGCCCTTGAGCTAGCCCGGGAGTCTGGGGATGAGGAGTTCGTAGCCGAGGCTGGCACGCTGGTAAAAGATCTCGAATCCGCGGTCGGTGCACTGGAGTTCAAGTGCAAGATGAACGGGGAGTTCGATAGTCAGAGCGCTATTATCGAGATAAACGCCGGCTCGGGTGGAACGGAGGCGCAGGATTGGGGCGATATGCTGCTTCGAATGTACCTGCGGTGGTGTGAACGAAAGCGATTCAAGACAGAGATTATGGATTACCAGCCTGGAGAAGGCGCTGGTATCAAAAACGCGACGGTGCTGGTTGAGGGGCCGTATGCATACGGGCACCTACGTAATGAGTCCGGGGTGCACCGGCTCGTGCGTATCTCTCCCTTCGACTCGAACGCTCGACGTCACACCTCGTTCTGTTCTGTCAGCGTAACTCCCGATATCGAAGAGGAGGTGCAGGTAGAGGTAAATGAGGCAGACCTGCAAGTTGATACCTACCGGTCGTCAGGAGCCGGAGGGCAACACGTTAATAAAACGGACTCAGCAGTTCGATTGACGCACAAGCCCACGGGAATAATTGTTGCCTGTCAGAGCGAAAGGTCCCAACATAAAAATAAGGCGCGCGCCTTAAAGATCCTGAAGTCCAAGCTCTATGAGCTGGGAATTCAGGAGCAGCAGGACAAGATCGACTCACTGAAGGGTCAGCGTAAGAAGATCGACTTTGGAAGTCAGATTCGAAACTACGTTATGCAGCCCTATCAGTTGGTGAAGGATCTCAGAAGCGACTACGAGACATCCGATGTCCATGCGGTGCTCGATGGCGAGATTGATCAGATTATTGAGTCTTGTCTGTTGAAGACGGATTAGTTTCTGATACGGGTGTGAAGGGCGATATCAAGATCGAACTAACCAGGGAGCTTGCGTTCGAGTCTCCCGCATCTCCTGCAGACATCGGAATTCGTGCCGGTGGTGATGCTCTGCATCCTGTATACCGGTCTCGAGTTGTTACGAGCTTTGCAAGTTGGGATCTTCTCGCGCTGCATGATCATCGAGAGGTGAAGACCGTCGCTGTTCACGCAGTAGAGCAACACGGCGCCGGGCCAGCCACGGGCCGGTATGTAGGTGGAATGACCCCTGCCCTCACTGCGTGTGAAGTTCGAGTTGCGCGGTTCTTCGCGGCCGACACTGCCCTCCTCTTTTCATCTAAGAATCAGGCGCTCCTTAGCACGATTACTTCGCTCTGCTCGGAGGGAGTTGTTGTTCTCGGTCCAGCGCTGACCTCGTTGCCGCTCGCTGATGCGTGTGTGCTTGTTGGTGCTGAATTCGCTGAGTTTGAGGGAGAAGATGAACTTAGGCAGATGCTGGAACGGCACCGTGCCGCGAAGCGAGTTATTGTTGTGGCCGAGGCGGTCTCAAGTGTTACGGGAAAAAAGCTCGCCACGAAACGATTCTTCTCGGCGCTTGAACAAACCGGAGCGTGGGGCATCGTGGATGAGACGAGTGCGCTAGGTTTTTCTGGGCTGCGCGGAGCCGGGAGCGCGGAGGATGTGCCGGGCTCCCCTGCTCTGCTCGCCCGCGTTGTGCAATGTAGCTCGGTAGCTGGAGTTGAACTTGCCGCAGTGGTTGGATCGAGTGAGTTGCGAGAGCTTCTTCTCGCACGTTCCCGATATGTTCGTTTTGAACCGGCTCCGTCGTCTGTTGCTGCGGCAGCGGTACATCGCGCGCTTGATCTTGTGGAGGTAGCG
>JBIIYC010000197.1:0-4626 GCA_044347025.1 Bdellovibrionota bacterium | reverse complement strand
ATCCCAGGACCTGTGTTATGACTTTATGTGTAAACCATGTAGTGGCAGAGATGTGTAAACCCCTGGCGCGCTACGCAGCGTTCACGTGCACGAGCAGGTGCACGTGAACGGCCCGATATCATCAAAAAGTACCCACTAAAAACGTCGAAGACCCTTATTTTTTCACGCGCTTCTCGATCATACCGAAAAGACCCGTCATGATTTTGAGCTCGCGCGTGGTGAGCCTTCCTCGGCGCGTCATATTCACCAGCAATTCTTCGATATGAGCGGGGGAATTCTCATTCAGAAATCCGACCTGCTCTGCTACTCGAACCACCATCGTCGAAAATGACGAGAGAGTAGAGCTGGTGGGCCACTCGGGCTGCTCACCCCCGACGTAGCTCTTCGTGTGTGTGCAGAGTGCGTACAACGCCAAGAGAACGGACTGCGCTAGGTTGTACGATCGATTGGCTCCGCTCGAGGGAATTCTCACCAGGTACTGACACAGCGGAAAATGCTCTTTGAGTAACCCATTTTCCTCCGACCCAAACACGAGGGCTATCTTTCGATCGCCTACGTCTCCTAGGCCCGATACCCACTCCTCCAAGACGAGCTGCGACACTCGGTGGCGACCACTATCCGAGGCGAATCCGACAACCTCATGGCGATCGGCCACTGCGAGATCCAGGCGATCGAACACCCGACTTTGCTCTATCACCTCGTGCCCCCAACAGGCGACCCCCTTCGCCAATTCCCGGTCGAAGGGACGGGGCGTTACGAGACGTAGGTCGGCTACGGCAAGATTGCTCATCGCACGAGCCACTGCTCCTATGTTCCTCGCATCACCGGGGTCCACTAACACCACCGCGATATGGGCTTGGGCCTGCAAACGAAGGTCTCCCAGGGCCCCATCCTCTCTCTTCTCTGTCATAAAGCCCGCCAGGTTTCTTGCATTAGAAAACGCCCCTGTGCTATGCATATCGGACGCATTGTTGATATATAAAGCGAGGTTATTACATGTGCAAGGCAGAATGCCCATTTAAAGCTACTAACGGGCAGACCGGCAAAGGATGTCAATCACATCAACACCTTACGCTACCCGCTCGGCAACGAGACGCGTCCTCTGCAACGGGGGAACACGCTCCGACCTGCGCTCGTCAACACCTGATAGCAGCCGCGGAGAAGATGGCTACGCCGCCGCTTCCAGACCTCGCTTCCCTCATGCCAAGCACCAGCAATCAGCACCCGTAAGTCATGAAGTCAAAAACTACGATGCCGACCTCAAGCTCCCTCGACCGCCCAGACGCTGCTCTGCCTGAGAGCCCACAAGCCCCCTACCCGCGAGTAAAAGAGGCCAAGACGTACCTCTCGCCGGCAGAGCTCAAAACCATCGTTCGATACCTTACCTCCAGCAACCACCACTACTTTTCGAAGGACAACCAGCTCAAGGTACCGTTCAAACACCACCTACAGCTGCCCGATCCTACCGTAGCCCTGTTTCGTTGGACCTACCCCGAGTTGTGCTGGCACGCCGATATTTTGGAAAAAGCCGGGTTCACCAGCGGCAGGCAGGTGCTAGAGCTGGGCTCCGGGAACAACAACCTCGTCACATCGCCGGCGCTGACCAGCTACCTTAAGCAGCTATGCTCTGACACATATGTCCTTTCAAACTACTCGGGCGGACGGGGAGATTACTTCGGGTTACAGCATCTTGCGCAGGCGATTTCTCACCGCATGCGTTATTCGAGTGGAGAGGATGTCGAACTCTCTCACCTGCATCTTTGTCACACTTCAGGTGCTCAAGGGGGCATAACCGGAGTAGCCGACTTCTTCGCAACGTTTCATCAGGGGCAGTCGGTGGCTCTCGCCGATTCAACCTACTGTGGCATGTATGCCCCATTGGTAACGAGAGGAGTGCCTGTATCCTTCATCGCGACTGAGCAACATTCGAAGCTCCCCCGTGTCGAGGAGATACTTGCAGCGCTTCAACGCCCTGAGATCGTCGCGTATTTTCTCATCCCTTTTCACAACCCATCAGGGGAATGTTACAGCGAGAGCGAGATGGCTACTCTGTGCGCGGCTGTCCAAAACACGGGCAAATATCTGATTGTCTCAGAAGTCTACGACGGAATGAACTGGAACTGCTCGACCGACATTACGAGCGAGATCGATCGCGTTGTCGTGAATACCGGGACCAAGAATATTATCCGGATGTTCTCTCTCTCGAAGTCGCGAGGACTGGCAGGACTCCGTGCCGGATACGTTCTCAGCACCGAAGCTATCTGCACACACATCGCCCAAGTAAACGCTCTCCACTCGTTTAACCCACCGATGATCAATGCCAAGCTTCTTCTCTTACACGAGTTACTGAGCCTCCACAGCCGCACTCGCGCTAAGATGTCAGACGCCCTCGAGTATCTGGGCATTTCGGCCGAGCATTTCAAACGCCTCTTCGCCGAACACTCCCTTGAGCGTCAAGCACTCAATGTTCAGTGCCTCCACAACTTCAAGATAGTTGCCGAACGCCTGCTAAGACGGCCGATCACCACAGACGAGCTACGTGGTGACCAATCGGTGATTTCAAATGAGCACTACGACATAATTATCCCTCGAGGAGGGATGAACTGCTCCGTGCGAATGAAGTACCTAGAGCAGTATGATCAAATAGACCTTTTCCGAAAGACGTACCTATGGAGCGGTTTGATCATGCACACGAGTCGATACCTCAGCAAGGAATCTGGGACTTGGGTGCGGATTACGCTCACTCACGCACCTGAGGTTATCGAGCAAGGTGTTGAGACCCTGATCGAACTTGAGTCAGCGCACTCGCACTTCGATCTTGAGCCCCAAGACACCATCGTCAATACGATTATCTGATTGATACGAGGAATCTATGCGAATTGCATTTCTAGGAAAGGGAGGAAGCGGCAAAACCACCACCGCCACTCTATTTACGAAATATCTCATCTCAAACCGACGTCGCGTGTTGAGTGTTGATGCTGATGTCAACGTGCATTTTGGAGCCGCTCTCGGAGTTTCACACAGTGCTCCGAGCCTTTCCGACCACTACCGAGATATCTATCTGCATCTCGAAGGCAAGCACCCTGCTCTTCCACCATCTACCTGCATCCCTGAATGCGGGGCCATTCCCCTTACAAGGTACTCCACAACTGTTTCGCTCTCTGAGGACGATTCGTTCCTCCAACGATTCGCCGTCAAGCATCCCGACCTTCCATGGTGGCACCTTGCGGTAGGGACCTACCATGACGTGGGGGACGGAGGGGATTGTTTTCATTACAAAACGAACGCCTATCAACTCGTGCTGCATCACCTTCAGGACTCACTCGATGACTATCTGATAGCAGACACCACCGCCGGCATCGATAACCTGTCGACATCACTGAGCATAGGGTATGATCTCTGCGTTATATGCGTTGAGCCAACAAAAAAGAGCCTCTCGGTATTCGAAAGCTTTACCAAGCTCTCCGCTTCGCTGCCGATTCCATACTTCGTCGTCGCAAATAAACTAGAGGACCCCGCTGACCTTGAGTTTATTCGCCGTCACATACCGTCCTCTGCACCAATGATCACGATTCCCTTCAGGAGCGAACTTCTCGACCAAGAAAAGTCGGCAAGTCGAACCATAACAATCCCAGTCGATGATTATGCGCGATCGTTCGCTCTGATTGCCGAAGCAGCTCGGCAGTCGCAGCAACAGAGTCGCACTACCCGCACAGCGCTCTTGCGTGATTTCTACAAGCGAGAGGTAGAGAGCTACTGGAATGATTATCACGGCACCGATCTGACGGTGCTTCTCGATGAAACAACTTCACATACTCAGCAACCGGAGCAGCTATGCGCATAGCATTTATTGGGAAAGGCGGATCAGGAAAAACCTCAACGTGCGCGGCATTTCTTCTCCATGCACGAAACCAGGCGGCGAACACCATCGCATTTGACGTCGACATTAACGCCCACCTAGCCCACACGCTTGGCATCGCACCAAACAAAGGGAGTCTTATTGAGCGCAGCAAAGAGGTGTTTAATTCACTTGAGCCCCGCGCTGAGGAGTTCCTCTCTACCCTTGGAACCCGCCCTGATATCGGCGCACTACCGGTATCTGACAACACAACGTTTATCACATGCAGTCCGAATGATTCGTTTCTGCTGGAATTTGCCACATTCGATCGAGGGATGTGGGTACTTACGGCCGGAAGCTACAGCGAAAACGAAGTCGGCAACGTCTGCTACCACGCCAAGCTTTTCTCCAGTCAACTTGTCGCGCATCGACTGCTTGACTCAACGAATGATATCATAGCCTTCGATGCCACCGCCGGTACCGATCCTGTGGCGACATCGCTCCTGCATGCCTATGATCTCTGCGTTGTCGTTGTAGAGCCAACCCTCAAATCAATCTCGGTGTATCGAGACTTCATTCAAGCTGCCGACACCGAGCAGCGGACAGTGGTGATTGGAAACAAGATTCGGTCCGATGCGGACAAGGAGTTTATTCAGCAACAGATTCCAGCGAGCTGCTTGCTCGGATTCTTGCAGTACTCTCGTGACGTTCGAAGCGCAGAACAAGGGGACCCTGATGGTATCCTGCGGTTCAGCGAAAGCAATGGCGCACTCTTTGATGCTCTAATT
>JBIIYC010000003.1:0-37402 GCA_044347025.1 Bdellovibrionota bacterium | reverse complement strand
ATAAGCACCACTATTTTACGTCGCTACACTCGTGGTTCTCGACATATGCCAAGAAGTGGTACGACCCGCTGTTTGATAATAAGATCAGCGGCATCCACGTTCCGGTTCCAGCTCGCTTCGCAGCTCCATCGGCATAGCATCAGGTGCGGGGATGTGTGGCATCGCGGGCGTCATAAGACTGGGCAGTAGCGATGAGACCCGCGCGGAAGATGTAGCGATCGTGGGTGGCATCCTCTCAGCGCTCCAGCGTAGAGGGCCTGATGGGACCAAGATGCTGCGGGTACACGAGCAAGTGCTATTCGGAGCTACGCGACTCGCGATTGTCGACACGAACAACCCTTTAGCCGTGTGCCCGTTAACATCTCCCCGATGGCAGACCGCCCTCGTGTTTAACGGCGAACTGTACGACTACCGCGCCTTGCGAAAGAGGTTGTCTCACGACTGGCAATTTGAGACGGAGTGCGATTCTGAGGTCGCGTTAGCGCTCCTTACTCTGGAGGGCCCCCACAAACTCCAAGAGCAAGACGGCATGTTTAGTTACGCCTTTTACGACGGCCGAAGTCAACGATGCTTTCTTGGAGTAGACGCCGCTGGTCAGAAGCCATTGTTCTACACGGAGTCCGAGGGGCTATGCGCATTTTCTTCATCTATCGAGTCACTGTTGCGCCAGACTCCTTCTAAGAAGAGCTTTTGCTACGATACATTAGCGCAGACACTCCTTCTTCGCTTTCCTATCGGGGACGCTACTCATATTAGAGAGGTGAAACGCGTTCGTGGTGGTGCAACAGTTTGCATCGACGTACGAAATCTCGACCGGTCAACGACGTCCACTCCCTACTCACTTACAGCGACGGCTGCATCAGCTGATTCGTATGCACAGAACCTGGACGAAGTAGCCCTCACAGCCACACGAGCTACCATTCCAGCAGAGATGAACTACGCGCTGCTGCTCAGCGGCGGTCTCGACTCTTCAAGTCTCGTGACGGGGATCACGGATCCCGCGCGGGCCACTGCATATTCAATTGGCTTCGAGAAACTTGCGGGACGAGAGATCTATCCTGCCCCATTTGATGAGTTTGAGTTTTCCTCTCTCGTGGCTGCTGAGAGCAATATTCGGCATCAGATATATCGCCTCGATCGAGAGAGTTTCTGCTCATCGATGTTGAAGTGGTGCGGTGTGGCCGATGAGCCACTGGGGACAGCCGATACAGTCGCGCTATTTTTTCTACTCTCGCAGATTAGTGACGTGAGGGTGCTCCTGTCGGGTAGCGGAATTGATGAACTCTTTGACGGTTACGAGCAGGGAGCTCAATTGTCAGCACGTGGCGTTCTTGCGCAAGAGCTCGGCAGTGGCTACGCACGCTCATGTACATGGCTCTACGAGGTAGAGGCGGCCAAGTTGTTTAGGAGCGGAGATCCAACCGGATCAGTGGCACATGCTCTCCAGAGCATGATAGACCCTTACCTCACACAAACCCAGGATGTTCGCAAACTAACTCAGCTCATCAATTTTCAGACTCGAGGTAGCACCTACGAGTTCCGACAACTTGATCAAACCAGCATGCATCACTCTCTTGAGGCACGTGCGCCGTATGCGGTTCGAAGCTTTGTGAATGTAGCGCTCGGCTGCAACCCAGAGTGGTATCACACATCAGACAGTGATAAGTGGATAGTTAAAAAAGCCTTCCAGGGGAGACTGAACCCCAGGATCCTAGCTCGTCGGAAGGCGGGATTCCCGATACCCTCGCAACTGTGGTTTTCACCGGAATACGAGAAGATAATTGAGGAGCGATTACTCGGCGATGAAGCGAGTCCGCTCTGGGATGTAGTGGACAAGGGCTACCTGGCGGAGTGCTGGCGATCCGGGCTCGCCACGAAGCGGAATGTTTTCTATCGGATGCTTAATGCATCGGAGGTCTTGAGTCGACACAAAGCACTCTTGTAAGCTGGCCCGGCAGGGCACGCAGAAAATACTTTGCCCGCATCTTGCATGAACCTGCGTCGCAAGAGCGGCATTATCCTGGAAGTTCCTTATGAGCGCACAACCCAAACTCACATGGCCTGTTCTCGGCAAGCTCTCCCAGAAGGAGTTCCTCTCCAAGTATTGGCAAAAGAAGCCGCTTCTCATGAAGCGAGCACTGTATCCATTCCCAGACATCATCACCCCTGATGAGGTAGCCGGCTTGAGCTGTGACAAGCGCGTGGAGTCTCGGCTGATTATGGAGAAAGGCGGAAAGCGTCCTTGGGAGTTACAACGCGGCCCGTTCAAGCCGTCTATGTTCTCGAAACTACCCAAGTCTCATTGGACGATCCTCGTGAACGGCGTCGACCGGTTCGTGCCCCAAGTGAATACCCTCATCGATAGCTTTTCCTTTATTCCATTCTGGCGGATCGACGATGTGATGATTAGCGTTGCATACGACAAGGGGAATGTCGGCGCCCATGTCGACAACTTCGATGTATTCCTGGTACAGGCCCACGGGAAACGCGAGTGGCTTATTGAAGACAAGCCGGTGTTGACGGATGATTTCGTACCTGACCTTCCGATCCGGCTGTTAAAGAAGTTCAAACCAACCCATCGATGGGTACTCGAGCCCGGCGATATACTCTATCTCCCTCCCCGGTTTCCCCACCACGGGATCGCGCAAGGAGACAAGTGCATGACTATCTCGGTTGGGTTTCGAGCCCCAACGGTCCAAGAGATTATGAACGGGCTGGTGTCGAAAGCCATGGCTGAGGGAGATGACACCCAACGATACTCGGACCCTGATCTCCGCGCCCAGATGCCGGGCGAGATCGCTCCGGACGCCATCAAAAAAATCAAGGCTGCGGTAGAGAAACAGATGCTCTCGGAATCATTTATCGCTGATTGGCTTGGGCAATTCGTAACGGAACCGTATTGCGATGTTGAACTGCAACGGTCCAAGAAGGCTCCTACAGCGACTCAGTTAAAGGCAAGTCTCTCTCGTGCAGAGTCTATTATACGGGCGGAGGGAGCACGTTTTGCTTACGTTCGGGGGCCACAAAGCACCCTCACGCTCTACGCAAATGGGCGACGTTTGGAGGTATCTGGAAAGGCCGCCAAACTGGCCGAGCTGATTGCAGATAGGATTGTGATCTCTGCTCAAGAGATCGTACAGTTCTGCTCGGACACAAAGGCCGCCAAACTCCTCGGAGAACTCGTAGGGGATGGTGCCCTCGTAATTGACTAACAACCCTTGGGGCCCTCGTTGGGGGGTGTTCGCACCACCCCGAGCGTTTTGGGGAGCTTCTCAATGGGCAATCTCAGCACTGCACCGAACCTCGGAACTACACCCACACTTTTTGCCCACCGGGGTCGTTGGCTAGCAGCACTACTGGTCTCCCCTCTTGTGTTTGCCACCATGCAGGCGGCTGCTGCGCCCAAGAGCCAGAGCCAATTCGAGACACCTCCGGTCTTAGAGGCCTCAAAGCTCCTTGCACCCGAGATTCTCAAGGGCCCCTACCACCAGGTCGCGGAGAAGGTAACCAGTGATGGATACTTCAACAACTATCACATCGAATCCAAGTTCGGCGCCTTCGATGTAGAAGGGCTGCCCATGCTTGAGGTTCGCATCAGTGAGATGACCGCCCTCGCCGAGCTCGACAAGATATCGAGCACCAAGGTTTTTCAAGACGCGGCGCTCAAGGCGGGAAAGGGGATCGTAATGGCCCCTGTGAACATCGTTAAGAAGACGGCGCAAACCGTTTCGGATCCAGGAGCAATAGTTGATACGGTAGCCGGCATTCCGGACGGCGCTGAGAAGCTCTTCTCATGGGCGTACCGAAAAACGAAGGGGGCGGTCGTTGCGGTGGGCGATGCAGTCTCTGGTAGTAGCGACGATGCAAACAGCTCAGGAAGCGGGGTTTCTGTGTCGGACACGCTTCAAGGGGGCGCTAATTTCGGGCTGGAGTACCTCGGCTACAACAAGAACCAACGCGCATGGTGTAAGAAGCTCCAGATCAATCCGTACACAACGAACCAAACACTCAAAGACGAAGTTATTCGAGTCGCTGGCATCGAAACCGCAGTGGGAACGGCCTTCAAATTTGTCCCCGGATTCGGTGTGTTGGGACAACTCGGCACTATCAATCGGTGGTACGATAGAGCCGAGAAGCTCTCTCTGTATGAAGACCCCGATGAGATCCGTAAGAAGAACAAACAGGGGCTCGTTTCTCTCGGCGTGCCAGATGATCTCATCGAGAAGTTTCTCGATAACAAAGCCTACTCTCCGTGGACTCGTCGTTTCATAACCGCGTCACTCGTCGCAATAGGCCCGAAGGTCCCCGGACACGCTGATTTTATTGTGGCGGCGAATGAGGCGTCAAATGAACCATCCAGCCTCTACTTCGTATCCGTTGCCGATTCTTTAGAGCGGCTTCACTCCGTTCACCCACTCAAGAAGATCGTATCTTCGCTACACCTCCCCGCGGCTGTGACGAATGACAAGCTCCTGTATGTGCCAATTCCAGCAGACTATCTCTTCTGGACTCAGACCACTGCCGGAATCTTCACTGACTTTAAAGCCCGCGTCCTCAAGGAGGCAGGATTCCAAACCGCCTCAATCGTCGTTCGCGGCAAGGTCAGCCCACTCACACGCAAGAATTTAGAGGCGATGGGAGCTACGGTTTCTGAGGGACATCTGTAAAGGCGGCCAATTATCTCAGGCTCTCAACGGAGATCTTCCAGCTCTGCTGCTCCTTACCGGAGTGGGGTATCACTTCAACGAGCGCATTGCGAAAGATGTTCTCTTGGATCGTCCTCACCGGCATCCGCAGGCGATAGATGACAGCAGGCAGGCTGATTTGGTCGCGCCGAGATCCCTTCGATACTTCCTTCCACCAGAGTTTCGAAAACGCACGAACACGGCGTGCACCGTGCCGGCGCAACAAAACTCCGGAAGCATACAGCCCCTGATTGACCGGAATTCCTTCACGCCTATACCTCACGATCTGCGCCGCAATGACTCCGGGATCGTCGCGCTCAAGTTCAACACACACCCGGGCCTCTTCATAAAGACAGCTCCGTTCAGGATGTTGGAAGATCGCGACGTCATCTTTTGCTAGATATCGATGCACGGCCTCAACCGGCGACTCTCCACCCGGTACCATGTCAGCGTCAAACCACATAGATACCTCGAATTGAGGGAGCACGTGGTGGGCACAAATTTTGTAGTATCTCGCACAACGAGTTGGATCCGAATACTGACGGGGTACCCTTACGAACTCGACCCCAGGTACGTGAATCTCCGGCCGATCAGTAAAACATACCACAGGAATCCCGAACTGCCCCCAGCGTTCATCAACGGTAGCATCACGATCCCCAAAAAGGGCCGTATACAGGCACAGGGGATGCCGAGGCTTTGGATACAATAAATTGGTGAGGAACGTTCGCATGGCCTCTCACGAAAGAGTGCTTGCCCATCAGGGAGCAAACTCTCTGACACTAGTAATGGGTCACCGCAGTTCGCAGCCGCTCACTAACTCAAGCGCGTAGCGTAGTCCGGACTCAAATACAACTTCACTGCCTGTTCGGCGTCGCCCGTAAATATGAACTGCCCCTGCGAGAGCACGCCAACCCTGTTGCAGAGTTTTTTGACGGTTTCAAGGGCGTGACTTACCATAAAGACCGTCTTCCCTTTATGGAGGAAGTCCGCAAAAACCTGGTCGCATTTTGCACGAAATCGCTCATCACCAACGGCGAGCACCTCATCAACGAGGAGCACATCAGGATCGCTATCGACTGCGACAGCAAAACCAAGACGCGCAGACATTCCCGATGAATAATATTTGATCGGCGTATCAGCGAATTTGGTTAGCTCGGCAAACTCAAGAATGCGACCGATGTGCTTCTTTATCTCCGACGACTTTCGCCTACGTAGGCTTCCGTAGAGCAGTATGTTTTCAACCGCATTGAGCTCTGGATCGAATCCGGCCCCTAAACTGATCAAGCTATCTATCGAGCCGTCGATACGACGGGTACCTTCGGTGGGGGGAAGCACTCCGGCGAGAACCCGCAACAACGTGCTCTTGCCTGCCCCATTACTGCCGATAACCCCAAATACCTCGCCCTGCTCGACTTTAAGGCTGACATTCTTAAGCGCAAAAAGTTTCGTGTAGTGCCGAAACTGTCCCGTCTTGACCGCACGCAAGATCGATTCCTTGAGTGATGTCGGACGCTCATGATAGCGGCGATATTCCACGCTAATGTTTTCAAGCTCAATCACGGCCATAACTCAGACGTAGTAAATAAACTTGTTATCCGCCTTCTTAAAGATAAAGAGCCCGATCAGGAGCAACATAAAGCAATAGATCAAACTCGTTAGGTATCCAAGGGCAGGCGGCAACTGCTGGTTCAGGATGAGGTCCCGAGAATATTCAATGATCTTGAAGAGAGGGTTCAGATCCACAAAGGGCTGCACCGATTTTGGGAGAATCTCGCGACTATAGAGAACCGGAGACAGGAAGTAGAGTCCCTGCAGAAAGACTCCAATGAGGTGCTCCGTGTCGTCAAAAAAGACGTTGAATACCGAAAACATCAACGATACGCCCAACGTCGCGACGACAAGCGGCAGTATAATCAGAGGCATCAGAAGCATGTAGGGGGTGATCGAGACACCGAGGAACCACATAACCCCCACCAGCGGCACCAACGAAACAACGTAATTGAAAAGCTGCGAGAAGGCTAACGACAAGATGAAGATATACTTAGGCACCGGCAACTGCGAGATGATCTGCATGTTGCCCTTCACCGCATGTAGGGACGCCGACAATGTGCCCGAAAAATAGGCCCACGGTAGCATTCCGCAAAAGAGAAAGACCGGATAGTTCGCGGTGGAAGCGCGCATAAGGTTAGAGAACACCACCGAGAGAATGGTCATCATCAGGAGCGGATTCAGCATGCTCCATAGGTATCCGAGGGCCGATCTCCGGTAGCGCTTACGTAAGTCGCGCGCAACAGACTGTACGAGGTAATCCCGGTACTGAACAAACGATAGGAAGAAGTCCCGGACGAAGGTGAAAAAAGACATAAGGAGTGTTGTATCTCTGTTCGCAAGAAATGACAACCCCCTGGAACTTCAGCATTTTTCGCCATGTTTTGGTCACATAGCCGAATGCGTCAACTACTTCCAAGGATTGACCACCCTCCTCGGAAATCCGAGTCGGAAATCTGCCCTGTCCATAGAGAAGTTAGGGTTATAGTAGGGATCTGCTTTGAGGGCGGCTTCCCAACGCGCCTTCATTCGGGCGACCTCTCCCTCGAAGCGGGCCCGTTTTTCCGGAGTGTCCTCGTAGCCACGCGAAATAGACTCGTGATGAACCAACTCGGCATACGGAGTATAGACGTTCAGGTAGCCCGCTTCACGCAACCGCAGACAAAAGTCGATGTCATTGTACGCCACCGCAAAGGCCTCTTCATCAAAGCCCCCTACCCGATCAAACGCCTCTTTGGTCACGAGCATACATGCTGCCGTCACGGCAGATAGATTCTGAGGAAGTATCGCTCGGCAGAAATAGCCAATTTCGTGCGCTGAGCGGTGTTTGAGCATGTGATCGGCGACTCCGCCCGAGGTGCCAAGAATTACCCCCGCGTGCTGCAAAGTGCCGTTCGAATATAAGAGTCGGGCACCGACCGCTCCGATACCTGGCCTCACCACGTTTGCAACCATCTCATCGAGCCAGTCCGCCCGCGTGACCTGAATGTCGTTGTTTATGAACCCGAGAATAGATCCCTTCGCCAGGCGAGCCGCATCGTTGTTCAAGCGCGCAAAATTAAAGGGACCGTCGTCACGAACCACCCGCACTCGCGGATCCCCCCCGATCTTCTTCAGATACGAAAGTGTCTCTGGATCGTCACTACGATTGTCGACGACCAGAACCTCCAGATTTGGATACGATGTAATATGCAGAAGTCCCTCTAAGCACGTCGATAGAAGGGAAACCTGGTTATAGGTGGGCACGATGAGAGACACGAGTGGTGGTGGCTCGGGAACTCGGTAGTGAACTCGAAGCATTGAGAGCCCACGAAGCGATGCAACCCGAGCGCCAGAATGACCCGTTCGCTCCAGGTGCTCCGATACGGCCTTCATCTGAGCGGCGGTGACGTAGGGCTTTTCGGCCGTTCCCTTCGCCGTAGAGCCCTCAATTACGCGCCAATGATAGAGGATGTGAGGGATGTGTCGAATGCGATCCCGAGTCGTACGCTCTGATACTCGCAGGACGAAGTCCCAATCCTGTGCCCCATCAAAGCCCTTGCGAATTCCGCCTACCGCGCGAAAAACCGTGGCACGGACTACCGTAAAGTGGCACACGAAATTCTGAGTCAGCATCAACTCCGGGTTCCAATCGGACTTGAAGTGAGGATAGTGCCGCACACCATCTTCAGTAATCTTATCCTCATCGCTGTAGATAAGGTCCGCCTCAGGATATGCGTTGAGCTCCTTGACCATCATGTAGAGCGCATGTTCACGTAGCTCATCATCATGGTCGAGAAAACCAATAAACTCTCCCGTTGCAAGTGCGCCGGCGGAATTAGTTGCCTCAGCTATATGACCGTTTTCACCCCTAAAAACGAACTTAATTCGGGTATCGAGTGCGGCATATTCTTTGATGACGGCTCTAACATGCGGGCTCGGAGAGTTGTCATCGGCGATGCACAGCTCCCAATTGGTGTAGAGCTGATTTCTGACGGATTCAATCGCAGCCCGGAGAAACCGCTCCGGGAGATTGTATACTGGCAGGAGAACGGAGATTTTCGGCTTATAGGACAGTTGTCCGATATCCGAACGGATCGCTTCCCGGTCGACTTGTGTCAGCGTATCATACTCCCGCACCCACTCTGCATAGCGGTCACTCGGGAATAAGCGCTCCTTAATCGCGCGCAATCCACCCCGACGGTACATCGCCCAGGCTTTGCCAAAGCGAGAGATTATCGTTTTGGGATTGCGCATGATGGCGACAAGCATCGCTTTGCCTTTACTGAAAGCGCGATGGAGCTTTCCAAGCTCACGCATCCGCACGTCTTGGATCGTCAAACCGCTATCGTCTGTGTACACCGCTAGACGAAGCTCCTCGATGCCCTTAGGGAGATGGATGAGTCGCTGGCGTATGCACGGCTGATCCAGCATAACCCAAAAATCGAGCCCCTCTCTGAACTCTCCCGCTATTCGATATTGCAGACGAGCCGTTGTGGGAAATATCCCTGTAGAGAGCTTGACCGAGAGCGCGATAGGACCGCAAGGCAGCGCCACTCGGCGTGTTGGTTGTAGCGACCAGTACTGAACACTTCCAGCGACACTCTCCGCACCGGCAGTAGGTTGGCCGATACGCTTCGCATCAAAGGCGACCCTTCGAAATCGATATAAGGGCCAAATGCGCGAGACGATGGGGTGCATTGCAGGGTACAAAACGGGGATAGTCCTATTCGCTAGCAGGGTGGTGACAAAAGGTGCCGTAGAGAGCATTTTGAGAGTTTTGACGAAACAAGGCGGAGATGACGAAAAAACCGGAGGCGTATCCGCTGAGATACGTTGAGGATTTTTTCGGTGGCTCCAACGAAGTTGCAGTCAAACTATCAAAATGCGCAACAGGAGGACTTTTTTATCACCCTGCTAGTACTCTATAGCCTCACGCTCCTTGAGTAAACGCCCAGAGGCTCCCCCCGGCCCTCTGAAGGATCGCTCGCCAAGTCGCCGGGCCCCTTCCAAAAAGAAATGGCCGCTGCTAGCGTAGGCACGCCAGCCCCACCACACAATGTGGCACCACGTTCACTATGGGTCAGAGACTCATTTCACCTTGGCTTTATCTCATCCCGACTCTTCTGGTCGGATTCTTTGCGATTCTCTGCGCAGACTTCCAACTCGATGACGCCCTTATCTATCTGAGATACATCCGAAACTTTCATGAGGGTCGGGGCCTCGTATACAACCCTGGCGAGCTCTTCAACGGGCTCACCTCACCACTCTTCTCGTACTTGGTACTAGTTTCCTCATACGCGCTCGACTATCAAACGGCGAATATCGCCGTCTCGGCCATCTTCATGGCAGGAGCGGCTATTGTTGGCGGCCTAGTCTTTGCACGCTCTGCGGTTGAGTGGATTACCATTACTGTTCTACTCAGCAGCCTCTCGTATTTCTATCTGACCTTTGGGATGGAGAGCTCTTTGTTCCTCTTTCTGATCGGCCTGACGCTATTTCTCACACAACGTACAAACGAGTGGTTGTGGCCAGTGCTTGCGCTGTTGGTTTCGACTCGGAGCGAAGGTATCTTTCTGGCTGTTCCCGCTGCAGGCGTTTATCTCTATCAGACACGAAAAATACCGCCACTCTCGTTTATTACCTTGAGCGCACTCATCGCCGTAGCACCGTATATGGTTAACGTTTCCTATTACGGCTCACTGGTTCCCGACAGTGCGAGTGCCAAGATAGGCCAGGGGAGCTCCGGACTCTGGGGAGAGCACCTGGCATTTCTTCATATCGGGTACATGCGAGACTGGTTTTTTGGGGGCAGCCTCGCCTCCATCATAATTCTCGTAGCCGTATCCCTGGTTGGGGTGCTACGACACCGAAACGATCGAGCCATTATTCTGAGCCTCGGGTTTCTAGTGGCTTTGGCGATCTTCTACCTAGGCTTTAACATCCCCGGGTATCACTGGTACTTCGCTCCCTTCTTCTACTTTTTCGGCATCTTCATCGGGCTTGGAGTAACCGAGCTATGTCGAATGCTCTTCGACGGCTACCGGGTGTCTCGACGGAACGTGGTGCTGATGTGCTTGCTCAGTGCATTCGGGTACGGAACGCTACATGCCGTGGATTTCAAACCACGAAAGGGCGCAGATGCCTATGCAGCTATCGGTCGATGGCTCGAAGCACACACGCCGCCCAACGCCTCTGTGGGATTGATTGAAGTCGGCACCGTTGGCTGGTTCTGTACTCGTCGAGTCATCGATATTTTGGGGCTCGTCAGCGCCTACAACGCTGAGTACATCGCGGATCGCAACCTCCACGGCTGGCTTCGCCACTATCAGCCTGACTACGTCCTACGTCACAATCCTGCGTGGCCACACGAGCAATCAATCACCACCCTCGAAAGGTCAAGACTCTACATCCCCGTAACGGAGCTTACCGTGCCGGGCTTTACCCTTTTGCGGCGCGCGCCACAGGCGACCCGAGAAGAGATCATAGCAATAGCAGACAGGCAGAGGGCGCCTTGAAGCTTCCATGGTTTGTCGGTATACCCTCCGGTACGCCATGAATGCGCACCTATTCAGCTATGCAACTCCTCTTCGAGCACTGGCGCTATCGCTGCTGGCGGTCCTTCTGGCTGAAACGGTGTGGATTTATGCACTCAGCTACTGGCAGCTACCTGTTACTTCGGAGGGAGCACTCGCTACCTTTCGGTTGATCAAGGCCTCCTTGGCGTTGTGGCTCGTCGGGACGGTAGTTCTTCGGCGGGTATGCGTGTGGTGCGGTGCCACGCACCAAGCGTCATGGCCTGCTCGTAGCGGCTTGGAATGGCACATCATTGCATGGATTACCGGACAGGTTGTGTGTCAGACATGGCTCCTCGGGCGCTCGTCGGTGAGCGGCCTCTCATTCGCACTCCTCGGGAATCAGCTACCGATTACGCTCACAGAGATTGTGGTACTGGCGATTATCACGATCGGGGTGGGTATCCGTGATAGCAAGCAACATTCGTCGCAACTTCAATCAACAAGGGGGCTCTTCGGCTTTTTGAGCTTCTTGCTACTTCTTGCCATCGCATTCCTTCCGGTTGCCGTTCGCGATCTTCCACGACTGATTGCGCTCTCAAGCGATCCCGATCAGCATGCGTTCTGGGCCACCCAAGTGGTGCGTAACGGCGGTATTCCATGGGATCAAGGCATTCTCGGGATAGGCCCCTTCGGGTACCCAGCTGGATTCGCGGCGAACAACGCGATGTGGTCCACACTGTCGGGCTTGCCTGCGGTGGAGATAGTTACCATCCAAACTCAGCTGCAATTTTTGATGGCGATCCTTTGTGCGGTCGTTGTATCGGGAAGAATTGTGGAGCGGTATTCATCGAGCACTACACACGACGCTCCCTGGCTGAAGGAGGCGCTCCCCCTCGTGCTGGCACTCTTTTCGCTGCTGGCCTATTGGTATGTCGTCCCCTACGGGTGGCAAATCCAGCACTACCACAACGCCGGCGCTGCACGAAGCTCGGCTTCCCTGCTCAATGCGATCGTCGTCCTAGGCTGGCTTGCTTTTCCGGCAAGCCAGCTTAACTCTCGCTCTCGGATCGTTCGAACCTTTGTTCTGGGTCTTGGGGTCGTGTTAGTTGCGACATTTAATCCGATCATCGCGGCATTTCCTGCACTACTCGCAGGTTCCGTTGCGCTTTTTGAGTCTTATCGCTCGCTATCGAATCGATTCGGAGGGATAAAATCCAGCATACCCTTCTCGAGCCTGGTCGTCATCGGCGCTCTACTCGCCACACTCCTTCTCGGAGACCCGTACTACGGCGACGCCGTTAAAGCGCTACTACGAGCGCCCGTCGAAAGCGCGCCGGCGAGCACTTCAAATGCGATGCAAGCTTCTGGATTAACGTGGTCCATACCAACCGAATCGGCGCTTCCGTGGCTTCTCCCGGGTCGGCTCTTTTCGCTTCTATTCGGAGGCACGTTACAGCCCGGAACCCTCGGGGTATCGATGCAGGCGTGCATTGGGGCGGTTTTCCTGTACTGGCTCGTGCAAACCCCGAGGTACGCAGCTCGGTGCGTTGCAGCACTTCTCCTCCTGTCGTGTCTCTACTTTTCATCCGCAGGGCTCCCCTCAGAGGGCGACTGGAACAATCCGCTCTATCTGCTACAGCCATACCTGCGGCAATCACTGTTACAGGTCGGGGTAGTGCTCGGCTTTCTGGTATTTTCCGTTGCGCTACGGTTCGCGCTAGGCTCACTCAAGCCTCTGCCCATAAGCGCCGCACTTGCTGCAGTCGCATTCATGGTCTCACAGCAGCCGGCGCCAGCAGTCGCCTCAAATCCAACCTTCCGCATGGAGCCCCGGGTAGCGTATTGCGGAAGCATGGGTTGCGTGGAGCCATCAGACCTCGCCGTCCTTGAATTTGTTACGATGTTCGGCGAGGAGGTCTTATCAAGGCATCCGCATCTCTCATACGAGACGGCACCAAAAATCTTGATTTTGGGGGACATGGCAACGGTTGGTGTTGAGCAGTGGGTATTTCCCTATGGCGCAAGCCGACTCGTTCCGCTGGTATCGCCGCTTCCGGTAGCTTTCTTCTACGGTCGAGGTTCCCCTTCATGGAGCTACGAGAATTATCGGAGCAAAGTATGCCGCCATGTGGACGAGGATTGGCTGAGGAGGCGAAACGTTCGCTATCTCTTTATTGCCTCCACGCAGAGCGGATGTTTGCGGGAGAAAGAGAAAGTGCTCGCACAGGCAAAGGTTCTCTTTCAGAATGGCAATTCCCGGTTTGTCGAGTTGTTTTGAAACCAATCCAAATATTGGAAGGGTCTTCGACGTTTTTAGTGGGTGCTTTTTGATGATATCGGGCCGTTCACGTTCACGAGCACGTGCACGTAATAACCTCGTTTTTAGCTGGAAACTAGGCGGGTTATGCCGTAGCTCTGCCCCGCTACTACCCACTAATTCCGTCGATGAGCCTATTAGAATACACGCACACCTGGAGATTTGACCGCGCGAGGCGTACCTCGGGACGTGCGGCACAACCTACTAGCAGGGTGGTGAAAAAACACTTCCTGTTACGCATTTCGATAGTTTGACTGCAACTTCGTTGGAGCCGCCGAAAAAATCCTCAACGTATCTCAGCGGATACGCCTCCGTTTTTTTCGTCATCTCCGCCTTGTTTCGTCAAAACTCTCAAAACGCTCACGACGGAACCTTTTTTCACCACCCTGCTAGAGTCGTCCCTCTCGAACGTACCACGCAATCGTGCTCGCGTCCGTGGTGTCTCATCGTGGCCATAAGCTCCGAAGAAACTGCCAACCAGTCCGCCTAGCTTCACGCCATCAACGCTCTCAGCTGTGTCACCACACTGGGCACCCCGGTTGTGGCGGGCGCTTGCACTACGTGGAAGCTCTCGTCCGTAAGGCCGTTGGGAAGCGGATCAACAAAGAACTTGGGAATTTCGTACGGCACGTACTCAATGAGGCTCGCCGCCGGGTAAACCTCTAACGAGGTGCCCACAACGATAAAGAAGTCTGCGGTTCCAGCGACCTTGATGGCTTGCTCCATCATCGGCACCGACTCACCGAACCACACCACATGTGGTCGGAGCTGTGCGCCTTTTTCACATCGATCGCCAACCTGAATATCTCCTGTACAATCGTAGAGAAGCTGCTCATCGCGCGAGCTTCGAGATTTCATGATCTCGCCGTGCAGATGAAGCACGTTTGTACTGCCAGCACGCTCGTGAAGGTCGTCGATGTTTTGGGTAACGATGGTTACGCGGAACATCTCCTCTAAGGCACGCAACGCCTGGTGCGCTTCGTTCGGCTCGGCTTTTCGGATCTCAGCCCGCCGTTGATTGTAGAAGCGAAGCACTTTTTCGCGGTTTCGCTGCCAGGCCTCCGGCGTTGCGACCTCTTGCACAGAGACCCCTTCCCACAGCCCGCCACTTCCACGGAATGTGCCGAGGCCACTTTCGGCGCTAATGCCGGCCCCCGTAAGAACAACAACGTGACGATCTTTCATACAGAGAGTGTACCCTATTGAGCTCGAAACCGTAACCTCGAACTCATAGGGGATTACCCTCAGGTCGAATCCTGGGGATTGCGCATCCCCTCAAAGAGTTACGCGACCGTAATATCCTTACAGAGGTACACATCTTGAATTGCATTCAAGATCTCGACGCCTTCTTTCATCGGCTTCTGGAATGCCTTACGACCGGAGATAAGCCCCATGCCACCAGCTCGCTTGTTGATGACGGCGGTTTTCACTGCCTCGCGCAGATCGTTACTACCCGACCCGCCACCGGAGTTGATTAATCCGATCCGCCCCATGTAGCCATTCGCCACCTGGTAGCGAGTCAGATCGATAATGTGATCGGTTGTAAGCTCCGTATACATACGCTCATCAAGCTTACCGTACGACGAAGAGCCTGTGTTAAGCGCCTTGAACCCCCCGTTACACTCTGGAAGCTTCTGCTTGACGATATCCGCCTCGATCGTCGAACCAAGGTGATTTGCCTGACTCGTAAGGTCTGACGAAACCTCGTGATTAACGCCGTTCACCTTGAACGCGGAGTTACGAACATAGCACCACAAGATGGTGGCCATGCCCAACGAATGCGCCTCAGAGAACGCTTTTGAAACCTCAACAATCTGACGAGATGACTCCGGCGATCCGAAGTAGATAGTGGCTCCGATCGCTACACACCCCTGATTCCACGCGTCACGAACCTGGGCAAACATCACCTGGTCGGCCTTATTCGGGTAGGTGAGAAGCTCGTTGTGATTAATCTTGAGTATGAACGGAATGCGGTGCGCGTACTTTCGAGAAAGAAGTCCTAAGCCACCGAATGTCGTTGCGACCGCGTTGCATCCGCCTTCAATCGCAAGACGAACGATATTCTCCGGGTCGAAGTATTGCGGGTTCTTCGCAAAAGACGCTCCAGCCGAGTGCTCGATCCCCTGATCGACTGGGAGGATAGAGAGATAGCCGGTGCCCTTCAAACGCCCGTGGTCATACATAGCTTGAAGCGAGCGCAGCACCTGGACGTTTCTGTCGCTCTGAGCCCAGATGCGTTCAACGAAATCAGGCCCGGGCTGGTGAATCTGTGAAGCCGGGATGCCCTTACATGTGTGACCAAGGAGGCTCTTGGCCTCATCGCCTAACAACTCTTCGATATGGCTACTATTCATATACTCTCTCCTAAAAGCTGTGGGGAACTATAGGAGAGCAGGGCCGCCGGGAGCAAGGGGTGGGGCTATTTTGGGCAAAAATCCCGGCCACCGCGTGGGTCGTCCGCCGGGCTCGCAAGAGTCTGCGCCGACTAATCCTGCAGAAGTGCCATAACGAGCTGCGGCTGGAGGTTCGCCTGAGCCAAAATAGCCGTGCTGGCCTGCTGAAGGATGGATTCCCGAGAGAGTTTCGAGGCCTCTTCGGCCACATCCGCATCCGTAATCTTACTCTCAGTGTTTTGGAAATTCTCGCGGGCGACCTGCAGGTTCGATATCGCTGTTTCCAGTCTGCTCTGCGCGGCTCCGAGGATTCCGCGATTGTGGTTCAACAGAATGACCGCACTCTTCAACGCATCAACCGTCAAGAGAGACGCAGAACGCGATTCGACATCAGTGGAAGCAATAAGCGAGTATGTCGAGACCGAACTGCCGGTATCGGCGAGACCAAGGTCTGCAAGCGTTGCCCGAATCCCTGAAAATGACACGGAGGAGATAGACGTTCCGTCGAAGCCTAACTGAAAAGACTTAGCATCACCACCAACGAGGACCTGATAGCCATTAAACTCAGTCGTCGCTGCGATACGTTCAACTTCGCTGGTGAGTGCGAGGAATTCACTCTGGAGCGCCGAGCGCTGCTCTGGACCATTGGAGAAATTCGCCGACTGTTGAGCTAGCTCAAGGAGGCGATTAAGAATGTTACTGATCTGCCCGATGGCGCCATCAGCGACGTTAATCATCGAGATCGCGTCGTTGGCATTGCGCATTCCCACCGTTGCAACCCGCGCATCACCACGGAGACTCTCTGCTATAGCGAGGCCTGAAGCATCGTCGGAGGCTGAGTTAATTCTTTTTCCACTGGAGAGGCGCTGGAATGCTTGCGAGACGTTAACCGAGGCGTTCTGCAAACTACGTTGAGCATTGAGAGAAGGTAAGTTGTGCTTGAACCCTAAGCTCATAGGTCACTCTGAGAGGAGCCGAGATGGGAAGTCAAACGGCGGGATTTTATGGCGTTCGGTATCCGAGTCACCGACAACTCAACTGCTACGATGGGAGGATAGAGACGCTATGGATCCGTCTCTATCCCCCCTTTTTCGTATTACTGATTCAGCAATCGGAGCGCGAGCTGCGGCTGCTGGTTAGCCTGAGCTAGGACTGCAGCTCCTGCCTGTTGCAGGATGTTGAGTCTTGTAAGCTCAGCGGCCTCGGTTGCAACGTCAAGGTCGCGAATCTGGCTCTCCGCTGCCTTGAAGTTTTCGCGAGCAACCTGAAGGTTGTTAATCGATACCGAGAGACGACTCTCCAGAGCTCCCAATTTACCGCGGCTGCGGTTGATTGAGGTAAGAGCATCCGAAATCGCCTCAAGAGCAAGGCGAGCTGCGCTCTGCCCCTCGGCCTCTGTTGCTCCACTGATCGAGTACGTTGATGCAGAGCTTCCCGCGACCGCAAGGCCCATCGCTTGAAGCGTTGCATTGATACCCGTGTAAGAGAGTTGGGAGAGGGAGCTACCGTCGAATCCAACCTGGAACACGAGGTTTCCACCGTTACTGAGCAGGTCGATACCGTTGAACTTCGTGGTAACGGCGATTCGCTCAATTTCACTGGTAAGTGCCGTAAACTCGTTCTGTAGAGCTGAACGCTGCCCAGTGTCATAGACTCCGTTTGCGCTCTGCTGTGCAAGCTCTGAGAGACGGTTCAACACGTTTCCGATCTGGCCAATAGCTTGGTCAGCGATTGCGATTACTGAAATCGCGTCGTTTGCGTTTCGAATAGCTACCGTAGCAACTGTAGAGTCAGCACGAAGGTTCTCCGCAATCGCCAAGCCTGCGGCGTCGTCGCTTGCTTTGTTGATCCGCAATCCACTTGCGAGTCGTTGGTACGATTGGTTCAAGCGGTTGCTGCTATTTTCTACACTTCGCTGCGCCGCGAGCGAGGAAAGGTTTGTACGTATATTAATTGCCATATTTTTCTCCTTGGCTCGGCCCCCTCATACGGCGAAGGACCTTTAGCTCTCCATAAAAACTCGGGTCACATCCTTTCGACCCAACGGCAAACATTGCCGTCTTCCGATTTATAGCCCTGTATGAGCAAGGAGCTTGCCAACTGCCTCGTTGGGCTCAACAGCAAGACACACACTGGGGTAACAAATTGGAAATTTTATTCTTTGCGACATGAGCCTCCTAGAAGAGCTTCTTGCCTTCGACCACCCGGGTCACATACTCACGGGTTGAACGGGGCAGAAATGGAGCCACCTGGTCGTAATGTGCCGGGTCATTGCCTACCTTTTCAGTTCTATTTTGGGCAGAAGCTACCCGCCCCTCACCCGCGTTGAAGGCCGCCACCGCTAACTTCTCAAGCGAGCCCTTATCTGCTGCAGCGCGGGTCTGCATCTGATTGGGAAGGTCTGTTGGAACTCGGAAGATATCGTGGAGGTACTTAAGGTACGAGGTACCTAAGCTAATATTAAGGTCAGGGTTGAAGGGATCGTAGTCCTGGCCATCTAAGTTTGCTCTCGACATTAGGTGCCGACCCGTAGTGTCGAGCAGCTGAAAGAGCCCTTTTGAGGCGTGCCCATCCGAGCTAACAGCCTTTGTATTAAAACTCGATTCTGCGCTAACAACCGCTTGAGCAAGGGCCGGATCGATGCCGGCAAGCTTACTGGCAGAGACGAGACGCTCCACAATTTGAGACTTCTCCAATTGTGACACGACTCCCGTGCCGGGGACCGGAATCTCCACCCTCTTTACTTCCAGTACTGTCGGAGTTTTGACGACAGGAAGCTCAATCGGTGGTTCGGCTGGCACCCCTACCGGTGGAGCCAAAGGGGTCATTGGCGGCATTTGGAGACTCGGTGCGTCCATTCGCAAGCTCGCCCGAATGTCATCGAGCGGATCGCGAACGCTCTGCCTCGGTAGGTAGGCCTCTGTTTTTCGGGGAGCAACCTCATTAGTTTCAGAGGGTTGCAGCAAAAGACTGCCCAAATCCTTCTCAAACACCTCATCGGTAGGGGCGTTCGTTGGCTTGGTCGATGCCTGGAGCAGGTTGGCTACTTCTTTGTATCGCGCTGCAAAGTCAATCTTCATGGTATCCGGGTATCCTTTCCCTACCCAGTGTAATGCAGGGGCCATGCCAACACGGGCAGGCATCAGGAGGGTGGCCTCTCAACGCGTCTAGGGGAGAGGCCCTTCCGCGGATGGCTGCCTTCGCTCCGTTACGAACAGCTGGCCGGCAGACGCCAATCGACCGGGGTTTGACCTTGCGCAGTCAGGTACGCATTAGCCTGCGAAAAGTGCCGACAGCCGAGAAAGCCGCGGTGAGCCGAGAGGGGCGATGGGTGTGGCGCCTCAAGAACGAGGTGCCTTGAGCGATCAACAAAGCTCGCCTTCTTTTGCGCGTAGGCTCCCCACAGCAGAAAGACAAGGTGCGATCGCCGCTGGTTGAGCTCCTGAATGACCCGATCCGTAAACTGCTCCCAGCCACGCCCTGCGTGGGAACCCGCTTTTTCGGCCTCGACGGTGAGCACCGCATTCAAGAGCAACACCCCCTGTCGAGCCCAGCTCTCAAGACATCCATGATTGGGGCTCTCAATACCGAGGTCCGATTTCAGCTCCCGAAAGATATTGAGCAGTGATGGCGGTGGAGGAACAGGAGGCTTCACAGAGAAGCAGAGTCCATGAGCTTGATTGGGCCCGTGATATGGATCCTGCCCCAAGATGACAACCTTGACCTGCTCAAACGGGGTAAACGCCAACGCGTTAAACACATCTGCGTTCTTGGGATAAATCGTTACGCCCCGCGCCCTCTCCTGCTCAACAAAGGCAAGTAGTTCACGAAAATACGGTTTTTGCTTCTCGGCGTTCAACACATCCCGCCACAAGATATCGCTATGCTCCTCGGCTGAACTAGCTGAATGTATTGCGGGTTCGTTCATAGGATTCAAAGCATATACCGACGATTCGAAAGGAATCCAGCACTCTCAGTACTCCCGCGCATCCTCGATCTCTTCGAGAATTTGGCGGTAGGACTCATAGCGCCACTGCGCCACATCCCCCCGCGAAACGGCTTCCTTGACTGAACATTCCGGCTCCTTCAGATGCTTACAATCCCCGAATCTACACCCCTGCGCCGCCTCTCGTATCTCTGGAAAAGCAGCGGCTGCCGCATCAGATGAGATGTGCGAGAGTCCAAAGAATTGCACTCCTGGAAGATCGACGATCACTTTCTGTGTGGAATCCGGAGCATCATACACGTATCCACGCGGCTGCGTTGTCGTCTGTTTTCCCTGGCCAGTTTTTTCACTGACTGCACCAGTTTTTGTGCGGGCCCCTGGGACGAGCTTGTTGAGAATCGTACTTTTTCCGACACCGGATACTCCGCAGAGAGAGAGAACGCGCACCCCTTTTTCATTAACGAGAGCTGAAATCTCCGGCATGCCTGTTCCATGCTTGGCGCTGCACTGAATTACGCGAACTCCGATCCGAGTATACACGGCGAGCATCTCCTCTATTCCGGCAGTTCCGAGATCGATTTTATTCACCACCAACGTAGTTGGAATCTTCTGAACCTGCGCGGCCACAAGCATTCGATCAATTACAACTGGATTACAGGTTGGTCCCGTCGCAGTAATGACCAGCAGCGCGTCGATATTCGCCCCCATACGTTTTAACTTGCCGTGGAACGACCGATAGAGGCTACGCGCTGCCGGAGCGACCTGAGTGACAAAGATCTCCCCCTCTCTCTCCTCAAATGAGACGACGTCTCCAACGACAGCCTCGATGGTCTTGGAAGAGACCGTTCCGTTAAGAATCGTTCGCTCATCCGTAAGAATAGTTACGAAGCGTCGCGACACCTCTAATACGGTGCCGGAGGTATTCCGAGTATGGGACGATCCAGGGGCAGTCACAGGAGACTCTCTTTAGTATGTATGTGCCGAACGCAGGTCCAGCAGCTTGCTAGCGTAGCATACCACGGTTGAATATCACCTCCCACAACTGTTCAGCTCTCGCGGCCGCTGCGGGGGCAGCGGGGGCCACATAGGCACCTCAAAGAATGGTTCAGTTGGGCGCGTTCGATGGCGAGTCGCAACACGAGCCGGCCCCGACCAAAACACCGTGACCAGAATGCTCTACTAAAAAGATTTTACTTGGAAGTGGTGGTGTACATGGTTATTCATTGAAATGTGCGATACACTCTCGACCATATGCTAAACAACCGTACCGATTGGAATTCGTTTTTCTCGACTCGCGTAGTGAAGAGCAGCCAACGAAGCGTGCCTTTTGTCCCAGGCCTCCTGCTCATCGTACTCGGGCTCGTTGTGTTAGTGGCTCCGCGGCTCGTACTTGCTACGATCGCCTTCTGCCTCTTGATGGTAGGAGCTGTGTGCTGTTACGTGGCGTACAAGCTCGTGGCATTTAGACGTCAAATTCAGTCGCTCACGAAGAACTTTGAGAGCTCTTTTCAATCGCCCGGATTTCATTCCCGGAAACCCGATATCGACATCACTGAGCTAGAGGGCAAGAAGATAGTTTTTCACTAAGGGCCCTGCCCTCGTCAGCTGGGAGCGACTTCCCGCCTGATTGGGTGTGCAATGCGCTGGGCTATACTATCTGGTCACCGCTGCCACCGCCGCCGATGACGATCTTACCCTCCTCTTC
The DNA here is from genome assembly GCA_044347025.1 of Bdellovibrionota bacterium. Classification (GTDB taxonomy): domain Bacteria; phylum Bdellovibrionota_C; class UBA2361; order UBA2361; family OMII01; genus OMII01. The sequence goes on along the minus strand of JBIIYC010000003.1, from coordinate 15,811 downwards.
GAGTCGGCGAACGATATCAACAACTCCCTGCTGAGCTTTTTCAACATCCTTGAGTTTAACAGGACCAAGTGCTTCGAGGTCCTCCTTAATCATCTCAGCAGCTCGCTGCGATACATTTCGTAGGAGCGCCTCGCGTAGCTCCTGACTCGCAGTCTTGAGGGCAAGCACCAACTGCTCTCGAGGTACATCCTTGAGAACTGTCTGGATTCCGCGGTCGTCGATCTTCTTGACATCCTCGAACGTGAACATGAGGTTTCGAATCGTCTCGGCGAGATCCGGGAAGGTCTCCTCGATCTCAGCGATGATGCGCTCTTCACTCGAACGATCAATGAAGTTCAAAATGTCTGCCGCCGACTTCGGACCACCGATCTCCTCGCCAGCCGATCCATCACCACAGAGCTGCGTTTGAAGAACTTCACGCACCTCATCAACGATGTCGGCTTTGACGTTACTAAGATTGGAGATACGAACCAAAACGTCTGTCTGCGCTTCCGGCGACATCATTTTGAGAACCGCTGCTGCCTGATCGGGATTCATCACGGTCATCAAAAACGCCATGGTTTGCGGGTGCTCGGCGGAGACGAAACCATAAAGCAACTTCTCTGGAACTCCGCCAATTATGGCTCCAATGGGCTGCTTGCGAGTTCCATTTACGTACTCAAGAAGCGATTGGCTTTTTGCTTGGTCAAAAGCGCTTGAGATAACACTCTTAGCAAACTCTCGCCCGTCCACAAGCACAGTGTCGCTCGCCTTGAGCATTCTCAAAAAATCTTTTGAGGTGCTAAACTGGGTCTCACGATCAACTTCGGATACCGTCATGAAGGCGCGAGATATCGTTTTTACCTCTTCCTCGTTCAGGTTCTGCATGACCTGAGCCGCCACGTCTTTGCCGAGGCTTAGGAGGGTAAGCGCTGCCTTTTCTGGATTGGTGAGTTCCCTTTGCATGGTGGTTAAGATGATGCGGACGGACATAAGGAAGCGACGGAGTTCCTGATATTTCGTACAAGCAGCCTGGGGCGCTGCTTGAGGCCCCCAAAAAGGATCTAAGTCACTGAATTAACAGGGATGCAGCGGGATCGTGGTGACTCACTCGTACGCACGCTTGTCGAGAGCGCCTTGGGCAACGGATAGAATACTGGTAAGAGTGCCTAACCAAGTTAACTCTGTGGCGACGGCACTCGACCGAGGGGCTCCGAGGTCGCTATCGATTCGAGGGGCATTTGGGCACGCACTCTGAGTTACAATGAAGCCATGAACGATGAGCAACAGCAGGCACTCCTAGCACGGTGCTTTTACGAACATACGGGGCGCACACCGAGCCAAATCAATCCGCTCCGGCCGCACGCCTCGGAGCGCCGGATGTTCCGCCTCGCAGATGGCCCTACGAGCGTCATCGGCGTCATTAACACAAACAGAGAAGAGAACGACGCGTTCGTTCACTTTGCACGCTACTTCACAAAACACGCCCTCCCCGTTCCAACGATTTACATCTATCACCCAGACGAGTGTGTATATCTCGAACAGGATCTCGGCGATCAAACTCTCTTCGATCTACTTGCAGCCGAGCGCACTCGACTTGGGGTTGAATTTCCTGCGACGGCCGAGGCGTTGTACAAACGATCTCTTGAGCACCTTGCACGATTCCAAATTGAGTGCGCCGCGGATTTCGATTTTACGAAGTGCCATCCGGAGATCGACCTTCTTCCAGGGACCTTTGCGGGCGATTGCTCGTCCTTCGCGCAGGATCTTGTTGGGAGACTTCTTCCCTCCTTCGACATCACTACCCTTACCAGGGATTTTGCGGAGCTTATTACCTTTCTTGAGAAGGCGGAGAGCTCCTTCTTCGTCTACCGAGACTTTCAATCTCGCAACATCATGTGTGTGGATGGGAAGCCGTATTTTATCGATTTTCAGAGCGGTCGAAGGGGTCCTCTTCAATACGATGTCGTATCGCTGCTCTATCAAGCGAGCACATGTATTCCACAAGGTGCGCGCAACACATTAGTCGAACACTACTGCTCAGTCGCCGCGAACTACACATCAATCGACACCAGCGCGTTCTATCACTTCTACAGAGGTTTTATTATCTGTCGAATGCTGCAGGTGCTCGGAGTCTATGGGCGACAAGGGCTCGGTGCGGGCAAGTCGTATTTCGCCAACAGCATCCCGGCTGCCATTCGAACCCTTGCGCAGGAACTGTCGTCAGCAGATATTCCCTTGAAGCTGCCGCACCTTCGATCGTGCGTCACCCAGCTCCATGAGGAGCTCCTCGCGAAAGGGACGTCATGACCGAACACTCAAGCCCCATACTGACCGTTGAGATAATCAGCTTCTCGTATAAGAAGGACCTTCCCCCAACTCTATTCTCCTCTTCTGAGGGGCGTCACGGAGGTGGGTTTGTATTCGATTGTCGCTACCTACCCAATCCGGGCCGAGAGGCGCAATTCAAGAGCCAAACTGGGCTCGATAGCGCCGTGATTGCATATCTAGAAGCGGCACCCGAAGTAGCTGCGTTTAAGTCCCACGCCTTTTCTCTGGTTTCCTCTGCGGTTGAAAACTACCTCGTGCGAGGGTTTACGTTCCTCACGGTAGGCTTTGGCTGCACCGGCGGGCAACACCGTTCGGTTTTTATGACCCAACAGCTATCGTACCACCTCTCCTCGCGCTTTGCGCCTCGAGTAGCTACTAACGTCTGCCACTCAAACCTCGATGAGCTCGGCAGACCACTCGGAACCACTCGCACGTAACACAATGACTCGTGCATGACACCCACGGAACTCCCGGGGATTATCGCCAGAGGGGGGGGGTGCTTTGCTTAATTATGTCGGGCGGGTTAGCATACGCCCCGCATGAACAAGGAAAACATCGTCACCAACGACAAACTTCGCAATATCGCTATCATAGCGCACGTAGACCACGGCAAAACGACCCTCGTGGATCACCTCTTCCGACAGAGCGGCATGTTCCGTTCCAATCAGGAAGTAGCTGACCGGGTCATGGATAGCATGGACCTTGAGCGGGAACGTGGAATCACGATTGCCGCCAAGAACTGCTCCGTACGGTGGGGCGACGTAAAGATCAACATCCTCGACACTCCAGGCCATGCGGACTTCGGTGGCGAGGTAGAGCGCGCGATGATGATGGTGGACGGCGTTGTTCTCCTCGTTGATTCATCTGAGGGGCCTCTCCCGCAAACCCGCTTCGTACTCAAGAAAGCGCTTGAAGCGAAGCGCTCGATCATTGTGGTAATCAACAAGATCGACCGCCAGGACGCCCGCCCACAAGAGGTGCTCAATGAGGTTTATGATCTCTTTATCGACCTCGATGCGACCGAGGATCAGTTAGAGTTCCCTCTTCTCTACGCTATCGGTCGTGATGGTATCGCTCAAACCACACTCGAGGGACGAGGCACAAACCTTGCCCCCCTCTTTGATGCGATCGTAAAGCACGTTCCGGGCCCATCGTACGATTCGACAGCTCCGTTCCAGATGCTTGTTTCCAACCTTTCGTACTCAGACTACCTCGGTCGTCTTGCAATCGGGCGCGTGTTTAACGGCTCAGCTCGCAAGAACGAGCGGCTCTGCTGCATCGGAGAGGATGGAAAGCCCGATCCGCTCCGCGTCACTAAGGTGCAAGTATACCAGGGCATAGCGTTTGAGGAGGTCGATGAGGCCGAGCCGGGCGAGATTATTATCCTCTCCGGAGTCGAGGACGTGGCGATGGGCGATACCATCTGCACTCTTGATAATCCAAGAGCCCTTCCACGTATCGCGGTGGATGAGCCGACCATCTCCATGAAGTTCATGGCCAACACCTCGCCATTCTCGGGCAGAGAAGGCAAGCTCGTTCAGCCGCAAAAGATCAAGGAGCGCCTCTATAAAGAAGCTCTCTTCAACGTAGCGCTTAAGGTTGAGGATTCAAAGGAAGATGAGAGCGTACTCGTTCGCGGCCGCGGCGAGTTCCAGATGGCGATCCTGATTGAAACGATGCGACGCGAAGGCTTCGAGGTGACCGTGGGTCGCCCACAGATCATCTTTAAGGAGATCAACGGGGAACAGCACGAGCCAATTGAGCGAGTATTGATCGACTGCGACGAAGCATTTATCGGAATTTTGACCGAGAAGCTTGCGATTCGACGCGGCAAGATGGTGAACATGGTCAATCACGGCTCGGGCCGCGTTCGCCTCGAGTTTGAGATCCCATCACGAGGCTTGATCGGATACCGAAATGAGTTCCTTACCGACACTCGCGGTACCGGCATTATGAACTCATACCTCAAGGGCTACGAGCCGTATAAGGGTGACTTCGCATCGCGACTAAGCGGCTCGCTCGTTGCAGACCGCCAGGGAGAGGCGATTCCGTATGCGATCTTCGGACTTCAACCACGCGGAAAGATCTTCGTTGAAGCCGGCGACCCGGTATACGAGGGGATGGTTGTGGGCGAACACAATCGAGACAACGATCTGAACGTGAATATTTGCCGAGAAAAAAAGCTCACTAATATTCGCGCAGCTGCAAAGGACGAGAACGTAATTCTCTCGCCGGTCATACCGATGACGCTCGAACGCGCGATTGAGTTTATTCGCGATGATGAGCTCGTAGAGGTAACGCCGAAGTCGATCCGCATTCGGAAGACAGTCTTGCAGGCGAACAAGCGACCGCACTAAGCGGTGTATCGGCGCACATCAACGACTCCGGCCGCCTCACGATTGGGGCAGCCGGAGTCGTTTTGTTTGCGATGTTGCTCCTCGGCACTCTCGAACGGGAGGCCCTAGGGAAGCTCGGCAACATGCATCCCTGCTGCAAAACCGGATCTTGAGTTACTCTTCAATTGTCACAACATGCAAACCGACGCAGCCTCCCGCAGACATTAACTCTTCTAGGTCCTGACTACAGCTTGGGGGCGACCTCGGTCGACGTATCGCCCAAAGTCATCAAAGACGACAAGAGCCGCTGGCGGAGAGCCCGCACATCCTCCGCTGTCGCGCTCGGATGAGCAAAGAACATGATTTTTTGACATCCGGTGGAGGGCGCTGGGAGATGGAGTGAGGACACTCTCTCGATTTTTTCATCTTCTCCGATTATTCGTCTCCTAAAGCCCCGCGAGCTATCGTACTTATCGGGGTTGATCTGACGAGCGCCGTCAAACAGACTCCACTCTCCCCTACTCGACTTAACTAGGTACAAGAGGCTACCCTCCATTTCGATCCCCATACCCAGTGAGTCAACACCAGCCACACTACCTACGCCATTCAAGACTGATCGCTCCGGGTCAGAAATACCTCCTCCCTCATCCGTGACCATCGCCACGAGCACACGACTCGCTGGAGTATCATCGTTTTCAAGCGCAATCTCTTTGACGAGGATAGCCCCGGGCGCGAAGAGACACTGTTGGTATCCAACTGCATCGAGTTGATGCCCATGTTGACCGACATTGCGAATAGCCTCACCGATCGCGCCCCGAATCTTGGAGAAACCAGAAGCATAGAAGTCGCGAAGCCTCTCCTCAATATGCTGTTGATTGTATACCGGCGCATACGGATCTCTGCACCCACCAACATACGTGATGAAGATCGGCCACGCGGTGAATCCATCCATTTCAACGCCTCTCACAGCCCGAGCAGCTTCAATCGAGATTCGGTGAGCAGGCACATGCGACGAAAATAGTGCAGCAAGACCTCGCGCTCCAAGCGCGACAGAGCTGTCGTCAGGGCCCTCCAATTCGGTCTTGAGGAGGGATCGCAACTCCCGCGCGAGTCTTACCGCCAGAGGTGCTCCGATCGACTCGGTGCTCGGATCCGGCGCCGACCTATCGCTCATGACTTCTCTGGATTCCAACATACCCGTACACCGTTATGAGTGCTGACCGTCGCTCAGTATCTGACACCCACGCCCTTCAGTCTACCGGAGCGGGCCTGATTGAACGATGGAGTCGCACATTCGCCTCGCAGATACGCCCCTCGTGGAAGCCGCTAACCGCCTGAATTTAATGGCACCTCCATCGATGCATTAGCGCAAAGCTCTGTGCTATCATCCACCAGTGGCTCGTGTCACTTGCAGGTAATCACTCGTGTCGTCACTTACGCGTGTACAATCAGAGATCTATCGCGACTCTCACCCCGTGCCGTGGGGCGGTTCGAACACGTCTGCATCTCGCACGCTACAGAGAAAGGCCCTGTGCCTGTCCACTGGGTTGCATCTCCTCATACTTGCGACCGCTATCGCGGTCTACTACTGGAAATCGAGCAGCGTGACTGAGAGCTCCCAGGAGGTCTACACCGTTTCCGTCTTAACCCTCTCCGAGATGGACACCCTTGTGCCGAAGGGGTCTGTGGCCCCTGAATCGGCTCCACACGAGCCTTCGCCCCCCCAGCCCTCATTAACACGCGAGGAGCGCATCTCTCAGCCCGCCAAGCCCCTGGGGAGCCCTCGCCCCGCCCAGCGGGCACCAGCGTCCTCCATGCCAACTAAACCTGCGGCGAGCGCGTCACTGTCATCACCTTCGGCAGCAGTGCAGACCGGCGCAAACGGGGCTCCCAACGGTCAAGCAGTCCCAGGCGAACAGATGAGAGTGAAGTATCAAGATGCTGTTGCATCCCTACTCGCTCGCTCAAAGCGATATCCGGAACGCGCCATCAAGCGTCGAATTACAGGCGAAGCAACGATACGGATCGAGCTCTCACCAGATGGCTCTCTCTCAACCTTTGAAATTCTGCGTTCAACGGAGTCGTCTATACTCGATGACGAGCTACGCGCGATGGTGGACAGAGCTGCTCCATTTCCACCATTTCCGTCAGATCTAAACCGAACGTCTCTCACCCTTGTGATCCCGGTGGCATTTAGACTTGAGCGAAGCCCGGAACAGGATCCTTCAGGCATGTAAGACATCTCCATGAATTCGAAGAATCCCTATACCTATCCTGCACTCCTTACCACCGCCCTCACCATTGGGACCTTCCTGACGCTCTACTACTTTCTTCACGTAGCTGCGCTCAATTCATATTGTATCGCGATTAATACGAGTGCTTTTCTTAGCATGGGGCTCGATAAGAATCTCTCCCGCTCGCCAACCATACGCTCCCCAGAAGCACTCCTGTTCCTAGTCGCGCTTGTGGGTGGCTCTCCCGGTATCCTTCTCGGTTGCCATCTCTTCAAACACAAAACGAAGAAGGCGTCATTTCAGTTTGTTCTTCTGCTTATCTTTGCGGTTCAGCTTTACCTGCTCCAGAGTTTTGGTGTGCAATTTCGGCACTAAGAGCGCACAACGCCGACCTTGCGTCGTTCCCCGCTCCTATTCGGCCTCTATCGATTCGGGCAGTATGTGACCTCTCGCGGCATCGTCGCAAGGAACCGACGGTAACTCCTCGTATAGCTCTTCAACAGGTCTGTGAAGAGCTTCGGCTTCACTGGGCTAGCCTTGCTAAAGATACGATCGTGGATCAAGACTAACTCCTGAGTCGGGAAACGAGTCCTATAGCATCCTCGGGCGAGGACCGCATTTGCCGGACACACGAGGCCAGTTTCAAGACGTCGCAGCAGTGCTCTCGTATCAGCCAGCGCCTTAGCCGTGGTCTTGAGGAAGGGGCTCCTACCGGCTTTCATAAGTCTTGAGGAGAGTTGAAGTGTTCCCGAAACTGTTTCTCGAACTCGAGCGTTCACCGCGTTGAGATCCGCCCCCGATATCCTTGTACATGTCGCTATCCCGCTTCCTTCGCACAATGCAGTGGCACTCGTTACCACGGTTTCTTCTCCGAGGAAGTACTGTCGCAACGTGCCAGTGAACGGCACCCGATAGCTACCTGAGCCTCCTTTGAACACCTGATTATTACCTGACAAGAACTCTGCTCCTGGGACAACCGGCGACCCTGACGAGTCTCGAATGGTATTCAACATGAGGTCATCAGTGGCGGTATCAGGATCCCCGTAGAGGGCTGGATCCAGGTCAGTCACGGGAACCTCAGAGTTGCGATTGTTAAAGTTGTTGTATTTGAATTCAGCTACCGGAGTTCCGGCCACGTTGCTGATACATGCACCAGCCGCATCAACCATCGGAGTCGCCACGATCGTTGGCTGGACCGCAAACTCTCGTGCCTCTCCCGCCACATCAAAGCGAACTATTGTCTCATCGCTGCTCTTGATTCGGATGTTAGACGAACTACCTACGACTACGGAGTTGATCGGACGTCCCTCTTGATCCGTCGTAATCTCGTGGATTGCGATCGGTGTTGCATTTTGATCTTCATGAACCTCGACGGTGAGACCTGGTAGCGGCGTACCAGACTTGGCCGGATCCTTGCGCACCACCTTGAAGTCGAGCGTGTAGAAATCCGGAGTCTCGGTCGGCGTATTCGTCGGAGTTGGAGTCGCCGTTGGGGTTGGAGTGCTCGTCGGAGTGCGCGTACCGGTAGCGGTTGGAGTGCTCGTACGGGTACTGGTCGCGGTAGCTGTTGGCGTTGTCGTTGGAGTACTTGTCGGCGTTCTCGTGTAGGTCGCAGTTGGAGTTGGTGTTGCTGTCGGAGTCGACGTTCGTGTCGGGGTCGCGCTGGGTGTATTCGTTGGAGTGCGCGTCGGAGTTGCGGTCGGAGTGTTGGTGACCGTTGGAGTAACTGTCGGAGTGCGTGTTGGCGTCGCTGATGGAGTCGCCGTCGAAGTGGCCGTTGCCGTTCGTGTCGGAGTGACGGTTGGGGTCATCGTTGGTGTCCGCGTTGGCGTGCTCGTCGGTGTAATCGTCGGCGTACTGGTCGGCGTCTGCGTCGGTGTCGCCGTTGGGGTGTTAGTCGCTGTCGGTGTGTGCGTTGGCGTAGCTGTCGGTGTAGTCGTCGGAGTGTTGGTCGGTGTGTGCGTTGGCGTCGCGGAAGGCGTCGTCGTCGGGGTCGCTGACGGAGTTAGCGTTGGAGAGGCGGTTGGAGTCTCGGTTGGTGTAGCCGTTGGAGTGCGGGTCGGCGTTGTTGTTGGTGTTGCTGTTGGCGTACTTGTAAACGTCGCTGTTGGTGTAGCCGTTGGCGTAGCCGTCGGTGTTGCTGTGAATGTGTTCGTCGGGGTCTGCGTTGGAGTAGCTGTAGCTGTGCTGGTCGGTGTCGAGGTCGGAGTGTTGGTCGGGGTAGCGGTTGGTGTGTTGGTCGCCGTATTGACAGGTGTCTGGGTTGGCGTATTTGTCGGCGTCGCTGTTGGGGTAGTTGTTGGAGTCGCTGAAGGAGTCATTGTCGGCGTCTCACTTGGTGTTGCCGTCGGCGTGCGAGTCGGCGTCGCGCTAGGAGTGCTTGTCGGTGTTCTCGTTGGCGTTGCCGTTGGAGTCGTCGTTGGTGTCTGTGTTGGAGTCGCCGTCGGCGTCTGAGTCGGGGTCTCGGTCGGCGTGCGAGTCGGTGTTGTGGTTGGTGTTGCAGTCGGCGTCTGAGTTGGAGTTGCAGTTGGCGTTATAGTGGGCGTGTTCGACGGCGTGGCTGTGAAGGTAGAAGTCGGAGTCGCCGTCGGTGTGGCAGTTGGTGTGCGGGTCGGGGTCTCCGTCGGAGTGAATGTAGGCGTGGCCGTTGGAGTGTTGGTCGGTGTACCCGTTGGCGTTACCGTCGGCGTATTGGTTGCAGTGGATGTGGGTGTCTGCGTCGGTGTCGAGGTAGGCGTTCGAGTAGGTGTCTGCGTTGGGGTAGTCGTTGGAGTGTTTGTCGGAGTTTGCGTTGGCGTCTCCGTTGGTGTCGCTGTTGGCGTGCTTGTCGGCGTCTCAGTCGGAGTCTGAGTTGGAGTGCGAGTCGGCGTTACGGTCGGTGTGGTTGTCGGCGTAGCCGTCGGTGTGCTGGTCGGCGTAATCGTTGGGGTCATCGTTGGCGTGCTCGTTGGCGTCGTGGTCGGAGTCTCAGTTGGTGTAGCTGTTGGCGTGCGTGTCGGAGTCTCAGTTGGCGTCCTATCGGGTGTATTCGATGGAGTTGATGTAGGTGTCTGAGTTGGAGTCGCGCTCGGCGTGGTCGTCGGTGTGATGGTAGGCGTTTGTGTCGGGGTGCTGGTTGGCGTCGTGGTCGGGGTCTGGGTTGGCGTAGCTGTCGGAGTAGCGGTTGGAGTTGCTGTCGGAGTCTGAGTCGGGGTCGCCGTTGGTGTGTTGGTCGGCGTCTCTGTTGGAGTCTGTGTCGGGGTGCGAGTTGGCGTTGCTGTCGGAGTTTGTGTAGGTGTAGCCGTTGGTGTTCGGGTTGGCGTGCTAGTCGGAGTAGCCGATGGTGTATGTGTTGGGGTCGTTGTCGGGGACTGTGTCGGCGTCTGTGTTGGTGTTTGCGTTGGCGTCTCTGTCGGTGTCTGAGTTGGGGTACGGGTCGGAGTAGCTGTCGGTGTCTGAGTTGGTGTTGCCGTTGCGGTGCTGGTCGGCGTGTTTGTTGGAGTTGCCGTTGGAGTATTTGTTGGAGTGCTAGTTGGACTCTGGGTTGGGGTCGCTGTTGGAGTGACGGTCGGAGTCGTGGTTGGCGTAGTAGTCGGCGTGCTCGTTGGAGTAGTCGTTGGCGTCTGAGTTGGCGTTTCCGTTGGTGTTCTGGTTGGTGTCTGTGTAGGCGTCGCTGTCGGTGTACGGGTTGGTGTTGCCGTTGGCGTTTGCGTTGGAGTCGAGGTCGGCGTTGTCGTTGGTGTTATGGTTGGCGTAGTCGTTGGCGTGCTTGTTGGAGTAGCCGTTGGAGTCTGGGTTGGAGTCTCAGTCGGAGTGCTAGTTGGAGACTGGGTCGGGGTCTCTGTTGGAGTACGGGTCGGGGTCGCCGTTGGCGTCTGCGTCGGAGTGGCGCTCGGTGTGTTGGTCGGGGTTATAGTCGGCGTCGCAGTTGGTGTGTTCGTCGGCGTAACGGTTGGCGTCTCGGTCGGTGTCTGGGTTGGAGTACGACTCGGGGTTGCAGTTGGCGTTTCGGTTGGAGTGCTTGTCGGCGTTGATGTTGGCGTCAGGGTCGGTGTAGCAGTCGGTGTCGTGGTCGGCGTAGTTGTCGGCGTCGCTGTTGGCGTGCTCGTTGGTGTCTGAGTTGGAGTCTGTGTCGGCGTGGCTGTTGGCGTGCTCGTTGGTGTGCGCGTTGGGGTGCTGGTCGGTGTAGTTGTCGGCGTGACCGTTGGTGTCTGAGTTGGGGTCTCGGTTGGAGTGCTTGTCGGCGTTGCTGTCGGCGTCGCTGTTGGCGTGCTCGTCGGTGTCTGCGTTGGAGTCTGTGTCGGCGTAGAGGTCGGCGTGTTCGTTGGCGTCGCCGTTGGCGTGCTTGTTGGTGTCGTGGTCGGCGTGACCGTTGGTGTCTGAGTTGGGGTCTCGGTTGGAGTGCTTGTCGGAGTTGCTGTCGGAGTCTGCGTCGGCGTGCTTGTTGGTGTCTGAGTTGGTGTCTCTGTCGGCGTAGCGGACGGGGTGTTGGTTGGTGTACGGGTCGGCGTGCTTGTGGGTGTCGTCGTCGGCGTGACCGTCGGAGTCTCAGTTGGTGTCGCTGTCGGTGTGTGTGTCGGCGTAGCTGTGGGCGTAGCTGTGGGCGTGGTAGTTGGCGTAACCGTCGGTGTCTGCGTCGGCGTGGCTGTTGGGGTCGCGGTTGGCGTCGATGTCGGCGTACGGGTCGGCGTGGCCGTTGGTGTCACGGTCGGCGTGCTCGTCGGTGATGATGTTGGGGTCACTGTTGGGGTCTCGGTCGGTGTCGCGGTAGGTGTATTGCTCGGCGTAGCCGTTGGTGTCGAACTCGGCGTGTTGGTTGGGGTCTCAGTTGGAGTCTGGGTTGGGGTCGAAGTCGGTGTTGCCGTCGGCGTCTGCGTCGGTGTGTGCGTTGGAGTATTGGTTGGAGTCGTAGTCGGCGTGCGTGTTGGGGTAGCAGTCGGCGTTACCGTTGGGGTCATCGTCGGAGTCGAGCTTGGAGTGACGGTCGGAGTCTGCGTCGGAGTACGCGTTGGTGTAGCCGTTGGAGTCTCCGTTGGTGTGCTGGTTGGAGACGCTGTCGGAGTATGCGTTGGAGTTTCGGTCGGTGTGTGCGTTGGCGTTGCAGTAGGCGTTTCCGTTGGGGTCTGCGTTGGAGTGCTAGTCGGCGTGTGAGATGGGGTCGTCGTTGGAGTATGTGTCGGAGTTGACGTTGGAGTGCGAGTTGGTGTTGCGCTCGGTGTCGACGTTGGAGTCTCTGTCGGAGTCGACGTAGGCGTTGCCGTAGGTGTTCGCGTTGGCGTTTGTGTCGGAGTCACACTCGGGGTCGATGTCGCCGTCGAGGTCGGTGTTGCGGTCGGCGTATTGGTCGGTGTTTGCGACGGTGTCGTAGTTGGCGTAACCGTTGGCGTAATGGTCGGTGTGACTGTTGGCGTTACTGTTGGAGTCTGGGTTGGAGTAGCGGTAGGCGTCTCTGTCGGTGTCTGAGTTGGGGTTCGTGTTGGTGTTGCCGTTGGTGTTTCTGTAGGTGTTTGTGTTGGCGTGCGAGTTGGTGTGACCGTTGGCGTCGTTGTTGGGGTTTCCGTCGGCGTAGCAGTTGGTGTCTGTGTCGGAGTGTTGGTCGGCGTCTGAGTCGGAGTAACAGTCGGTGTAACGGTCGGCGTAGACGTTGGCGACGCGGTTGGGGTCACCGTTGGGGTTCCGGTCGGCGTCGATGTCGGAGTAGCAGTTGGGGTATTAGTAGACGTCGATGTTGGTGTCACTGTTGGCGTAACGGTCGGTGTGTTGGTTGGTGTTGCGGATGGCGTAGTCGTCGGCGTCACGGTTGGCGTAGCGGTCGGGGTGCTCGTAGGAGTGGTAGTCGGCGTTGATGTCGGAGTCGCCGTCGGCGTTATCGTCGGAGTCTCAGTCGGCGTCGCAGTTGGGGTTACCGTTGGCGAGTGCGTCGGCGTGCTGGTCGGAGTCGACGTTGGAGTCCGAGTTGGCGTGTTGCTCGGCGTGTAGGTCGGAGTGCTCGTTGGAGTCACCGTTGGCGTTCGTGTCGGCGTCGACGTTGGCGTCTCGGTTGGTGTAGCAGTTGGAGTCGATGTCGGCGTTGTCGTCGGTGTTATCGTTGGAGTGCTTGACGGCGTTACGGTCGGCGTACGGGTCGGTGTTTCAGTTGGCGTGCTCGTTGGTGTTGTCGTTGGAGTCGCAGTCGGTGTCGCGGATGGGGTCGATGTTGGAGTCGTCGTCGGCGTTGCCGATGGTGTAGCCGTCGGTGTTACGGTCGGTGTGCTACTTGGAGTCGATGTCGGTGTCACGGTTGGCGTTCGAGTCGGCGTAGCGGTTGGTGTAGTCGTTGGGGTTTGCGTTGGCGTCGCTGTTGGCGTCTCCGTCGGTGTCGCCGTCGGAGTTCGGGTTGGGGTCTCCGTTGGGGTTATCGTTGGAGTGATCGTTGGTGTCTGGGTCGGGGTCGACGTTGGGGTCGATGTTGGCGTGCTCGTCGGAGTAGCGCTCGGAGTAACGGTCGGCGTAACCGTGGGAGTTCTCGTTGGTGTCTGTGTTGGCGTTGCGGTTGGGGTGCTCGTGGACGTTGCACTTGGTGTTGCACTTGGCGTCTGAGTTGGGCTTGCGGTCGGCGTGGCTGTTGGTGTTGCCGTCGGAGTACGAGTCGCTGTAGCCGTCGGTGTCGCACTCGGCGTGTTGGTAGCGGTGCTACTTGGAGTATTGGTCGGTGTCGCAGATGGCGTTGTAGTCGGCGAGGCTGTTGGAGTCACTGTAGGAGTATTGCTTGGTGTGCTCGTTGCAGTGTCCGTCGGTGTCGCTGTTGGGGTCCGCGTTGGCGTCGCCGTTGGAGTTTGCGTCGGCGTTACAGTCGGCGTCGCTGTTGGTGTCGAGGTGGGCGTCACTGTTGGCGTTCTCGTTGGCGTCACAGTTGGTGTGGCCGTTGGGGTTGCGGACGGCGTCCTACTCGGAGTGACGGTCGGTGTATTAGTTGCAGTCGCTGTTGGGGTACTACTTGGAGTATGCGTTGGTGAGGCAGTTGGCGTCTGTGTCGCAGTAGCCGTTGGCGTTACTGTCGGCGTTCGGGTTGGTGTTGCAGTCGGTGTAATTGTAGGTGTTGCTGTTGCTGTGGCGGTTGGTGTGCTTGTTGGCGTACCTGTTGGAGTCGTAGTCGGCGTAATCGTAGGCGTATTAGTTGGCGTTTCGGTTGGTGTTCTCGTTGGTGTCACCGTTGGAGTGACGGTGGGCGTTGTAGTCGGGGTCCGGGTTGGTGTTTGCGTTGGGGTGATAGTCGGCGAGGCTGTCGGCGTCGCGGTCGGTGTTACCGTTGGCGTGGCGCTTGGAGTTGTTGTCGGCGTAATCGTCGGTGTCTGACTTGGAGTTACGGTAGGCGTTCGAGTGGGTGTCGTCGTCGGAGTCTGTGTTGGCGTCAACGTTGGCGTATTACTTGGAGTAGCCGTTGGTGTGTTAGTCGGTGTAGCCGTCGGGGTGCTCGTTGGAGTCGCGGTTGGTGTGGAGGTTGGAGTCACTGTCGGTGTCGTTGTTGGCGTACTTGTTGGCGTCGATGTTGGCGTCACTGTTGGAGTACGTGTCGGTGTGGATGTTGGCGTTCCTGTTGGAGTCTGGGTTGGCGTAGAGGTCGGTGTGATGGTTGGCGTTGTCGTAGGTGTGCTGCTCGGAGTTGCGGTAGGTGTCGCACTTGGCGTGCTTGTAGGTGTTGCAGTTGGCGTCGATGTCGGAGTGTTTGTAGGAGTTGCGGTGGCCGTTGCTGTCGGCGTCACCGTCGGAGTTGCTGTTGGAGTGTTTGTCGGCGTTGCGGTTGGAGTAGTAGTTGGTGATGAGGTTGGGGTTCGCGTCGGTGTCGCCGTAGGAGTATGAGTCGGTGTCGATGTTGGCGTCCTCGTTGGTGTCAGCGTTGGCGTTGCAGTTGGGGTCACGGTAGGTGTCGTAGTTGGTGTCGTCGTAGGAGTAGCAGTTGGGGTCACCGTTGGAGTATTCGTCGGCGTTGCCGTAGGCGTCGTCGTTGGGGTTCGCGTCGGCGTCTGCGTCGGGGTAATTGTCGGGGTCGTTGTCGGTGTCGACGTTGGCGTGAGTGTCGGAGTTACCGTTGGAGTACTCGTAGGCGTAGCGGTCGGAGTTTGTGTCGGCGTCGTAGTAGGCGTAGTAGTTGGGCTTGCTGTCGGAGTCGAGGTCGGTGTGCGAGTTGGTGTCTCGGTCGGCGTGCGGGTCGGCGTCGCAGTTGGTGTAGCGGTTGGGGTCAGCGTCGGGGTTACCGTTGGAGTGCTAGTTGGTGTCGTAGTTGGCGTCTGTGTTGGCGTGTTGGTTGCGGTTTGAGTTGGAGTTTGAGTCGGCGTCTGCGTCGGCGTGCGAGTTGGTGTCGACGTTGGAGTCTCTGTTGGTGTCACTGTCGGCGTACTGCTTGGGCTAGCCGTTGGGGTTACGGTCGGCGTGCTCGATGGTGTCAAAGTTGGCGTCTGGGTTGGTGTGCTTGTCGGCGTGCGTGTCGGGGTCTGAGTTGGTGTCTCTGTCGGTGTGCGGGTTGGGGTTGCGGTTGGCGTCGCGGTTGGCGTAGCGCTTGGCGTGCTAGTCGGAGTGATTGTCGGGGTTACTGTCGGCGTCGCTGTTGGCGTTGCTGTCGGCGTCTGTGTTGGCGTGTTAGTCGGCGTACGGGTCGGTGTCTGTGTGGGAGTGGCTGTTGGCGTGAGGGTCGGTGTTACCGTTGGAGTCTCGGTTGGCGTAGCAGTAGGAGTGCTCGTCGGCGTGATTGTCGGAGTAACCGTTGGCGTAGCCGTTGGCGTGGCTGTCGGCGTCTGGGTTGGAGTGTTAGTCGGAGTGCGCGTCGGAGTCTGAGTTGGTGTCTCTGTTGGTGTGCGAGTCGGGGTTACCGTTGGGGTCTCGGTTGGCGTCGCCGTGGGCGTCCTAGTCGGGGTGATTGTCGGAGTTACCGTCGGCGTCGTTGTTGGCGTTGCTGTCGGCGTCTGTGTTGGAGTG
>JBIIYC010000065.1:0-14153 GCA_044347025.1 Bdellovibrionota bacterium | reverse complement strand
GATTTCCCGCGGTTGGAGAGGTTCCGTCGCTCTGAGTTGCGTTGTACAAGGTGCCTAATTCCTCGGTCTCACGCGTCAGGCTCTCCGCGCAGCTTCCTTGTGTTGGTTGCGCTGTGCTGATCGCAAATACGCCACGTACGTGAAAGGGCGCTCCGTGCACGCGGCCGCGGGCGATGAGGCGCTGTTGACGGCGGATACGTTGTAGAGCCTCTCGAGTGGCGCAGAGGGATACGTCATCGGTGGGGGCTAGAAATAATTCGGTCGGATCGTGTTCAAGTCGAGCAACGCCTCGGGGTGTCACGATCTCTCTGATCGTTTGCAGGAGATCCTTTGCTGCGGCTACAGGTGGGACTGACTCTGGAATAACATAGAGGCACGGAGTGTAGCTCTCTCGCAGGGTGGGATCCATCGGTATGCGGCGAATCTCATCGAGCAATTCGGGGGTAAAGCTGTTGGGTGTGCCGCTAACGATTAGTGTTGTCGTCGTTCTCGTTGGTAAGCTTAGGCATGAGAGGCGTGGTCGACCGTTCGGTGCCTGGAGGTTTCGCCCGAGCGCTTGCACAGTTCCATCGATGTTTGCGCTGAGAAGTACCTCGCTATCCTCAATCTGAACTACTTCTTGCTGGTAGGCATCGAGAGCAACGAGGCGGACAGGGATCTCGTCTGCGCGTGAGGGGCGTTCGAACGAGAGAAGAAATGTGATCGGGGAGCATACTAGCGGTAGGGCTGACGGTTGCACGTTACCCGTAAGGGAGAGATCCCTGCACCCAATGGCAGCCAGCCCGAGGCCGGGTCTCAGTGGCGGTTGGTCGGAGCCAGTGGCTGGGAGGGTAATTTTCCACCCCTGGAGGGTCCGCAGGTCGGCAATTGATTGAGGTTCGAGGAGGTAGCGCGAGGGGGCGAGGTTGGGAGGTTGCCAGTTGCTCTGGGCCAGCGCTCTCACGATGCCGTCGAGTGCGCGGCTGTAGGCTCGGTCGAGCTGGTGGCAGGTGGGATTGAAGGGGTTCCGACAGGTTTCACTGACCAGGACCTCGAGAGCGATCTGCCCGGACCTTAGGAGGCTTGAGAGATATCCAGGTCCTGGGATGGATTGAAGGGTAAGACCGTGTTGATACCATCTCTCACTGATGTCGAGCGCACGTGCCTCGTGTGATTCACCGCGCATGTGGTTTGGATCGTTCTCCAGTTGGTCCAGGCTAACGTTAGACGCTTTGACGTCTTGCTGTGTTTGCGTCGCGCGAATCGTTGGTGATTGGGTGCTGGGTTTCGTACTGCGACTCGTGCTGCATGCGAGGATGAACGAAGCGGCTGCAACGAGGGTAATGTAACGGGATAACAAGAGGGTCATTGATATAGCTTATTACGTGGGTTCAGAAGAGGCTGCCTTATCTTGCAAAGCTCAGCAAGAGCTCTGTACAGGGAGGTGAGAACTCGAAGGGGACGCTAAGGTTGCTCATAGTGGCTCCATTTGTTGCACAGTAGAACGGTATGCACGAGGCATATCCATGACGACAGAAGACCAATTGAAGGAAGAGCGAGCGATTCCCCCCGAGAATGAACCCCTCGAACAGGCAGTCTACAGTGTTCTGATCCGCACGGCGGCGCGATTAGAAGCGGAGCTGAATCGAGTGTTTCGGCCCCTCGATCTTACCGGAGCAACATACAGCATCCTTAAGGTGCTGGAGAGTGCCGGTAGGGTTGGGCGCTCGTGCGGCGATATCAGTGAGCAGCTCATCGCTGAGGTGCCAGATATGACCCGACTCCTCGACCGTCTTGAGAGGCTCGGATACGTGCTGCGCGAACGCAGTAGTATTGACCGTCGGATGGTGAAGGTGACGATCACGGACAAAGGGAGATCGGTGCTCGACGGGTTGAAGGAGCCCGTGCTTGAGTGTCACAAGCGCCAACTGAGTGGCCTCGGAGAAACTCGGCTCCACGAGCTTGAGCGTCTACTCACGACGGTGCTCGGTCGGTTGCAGGAGGAGAAATCTGTACCCCCCTCCGGCACAGAGTCACTCGGAAAGTATCCGTCGATGTAGCCGCACAGAACTGAGGCCAGCTGACGCAGGTGTGGACACCATCCGGGCTAAAGATGTAGTTGTGTTAGTGACTTGCGGCGCTTTGCGAGTAATGTCTTTGCATGTTCTCGCCTTGCGGTTAATCTACCGCCACATGTGTTTGTGTTCGTCCTTCTTCGATGCTGGTTGATATCCTATTAATCGGCGCATCTCTTATTCTTATCGGCGCCTTTGTTGCCCTTGAGGTGGCAGTTGCCCACGCACGCGCGACTGCGCTCACGGGCTGGACGGAGTTCGACGCGGAGTCGGGCGATCCGTCGGTAACGCGCGTGTCAGACTTCGTGGTTCTATCGCGGGTGTGTATCGCCGCGTTTATTATAGCGAGCACCCTGGCGGCTGTTCGAGCCTGGGAGTCTGCTCTTGGAGAGCTAATCGGCCCCTTCGTGCCAAGTGACGCAAGTAAGCGGGCGATCATGGGTGCGATTGGCGTGCCACTCTTTGCGTTGCTCTTGGGGCTTAGTTACGTGATCCCTGCGCGTCTTGCCGAGCGTTTTCCTAATCAGATCTTACGAGCACTATCGCCCGCCGCGCGCGGTCTAACCCGGGCCGCCCGTCCGATGATCGCGATAATTCAGGGAATCGGTCGCTCTGTGGTACCAACGGCCCCCGAGGCAGAGGTGCTGGAAGAAGAGGAGCTTGAGGAGGATATCAAGTTGCTCGTGGAAGAGGGTGAGAAGGCTGGTGTCATTCAAGAGGAAGAGAAGAAGATCATCACGAGCGTGTTCAAACTTGGAGACAAGCCGCTCGCGTCGTTAATGACCCCACGGAGTGACGTGGTGTTTCTGGCTGGCTCTAGTACGCCTGAGCAAGCGCTTCCCGCGGCGGTTGAATCTCGCGTAACTTGGTTTCCGGTTGTTGGTGAGTCTGAGGATGAGGTGGTCGGTATCGTATCGATTCACGATCTGCTGAGTGCCTCGCGATTGGGAACGGGCACCATAGTGGCGCTGAGGGAGTTAGTCGAGACCGCGATCGATGTGCCCGAGTCGATGACGGCGTTAGAGCTTCTTGAGGAGTTTCGGGAGAAAAATACTCACTTTGCGGTGGTGCGGGATGAGTATGGCTCCGTTGCCGGCGTTGCGACGGTCGATGATGTTCTCGGAGTGATCGTCGGTGAGATCGGGGACGCCAATGGCGATGACCGCAGTATCGTTACGCGCGAGGATGGATCGCTGTTAGTGGATGCTGCGTCTGATGTGCAGAATCTCTTTGAGTGTCTTCAGCTGCCTGATCACACTGGAGCGATGGAGGGGCAGTTTCACTCAGTCGGTGGTTTCATAATGACCTCCCTGGGGCATATCCCGAAGGTTGGAGACAGCTTTCTCTACGATGGACATCGTTTCGAAGTTGTCGATATGGATGGAAAGCGTATCGACAAGGTGCTTGTGGCAAAGCTTGCGGCAAAGGAAGCCGTTGGTTGAGCCGCTCCCTTGCATGACTCATCACTGCTCTGTTGGGAGGCGAATGCTCCGCAGGCGCGGTGAAGTTTCAGTAAATGAGAGGGTCACGCATGTGTAAAAACCTTTGCGTGACCCTCACTAGTTTCAAATACCCTTTATTGCTTCGGCCCAATTGTGGGGCTTTTGTCCTTGAGTATCTCCAGAGCGACATCAGCTCCGGGCTCGCTGCCCATGGAATGCATGAGAGCAATCAGCAGTGCTGTGACGATCAGGTAGGACAGTAAAGCCAACCCCATCTCAGCATTACTCATCGTGGGCTTGGGTGGCGTGTCTCCTTCGGACTCCCGCTGAGAGCGTTTGTACTCAAAGAAGAGTTCAAATCCGCCCACAACGGTGATGAAGACGACAAGTCCTAAGCCCAACCATTGTGCGGCAACGATCCCAACACATAGCCCGGCTGCTAGTAGCACCAAACCGAGGCGTGTTCCGATGGAAAACGCGATGGATTTTACGATGCGACCACCATCCAGGGGGTTGACCGGGGCTAGGTTGATCACGTTCACCAAGGCCATCCAACCCGATATGGCAGCCCACATCGGTGAATGGCTGATGAGGTACGCGCATCCCGCCAACGCCGCCAGCAGGAGGCCAGCGATCGGCCCCGCGATAGCGACGAATACCTCCGCTCCGCGCGATGGAAAGTCATCCTCCGCAACGGCAACCCCGCCGAGCCCGGGTATCAAGTAGATACCCTTGGTCCTCATGCCAACTCGCCGCATGGCCCATACATGGCCGCCTTCATGGATGAAGAGCATCGCCATCATCGCCAGCGCGAATTCCCAGGTGAACATGACGGAATATGTCGCCATGCTACCTGCCGCTAACCCTACCTTACCAACCTTCATACCTTTCAGACCTTTGCCAAGGATACTGAGAAGCTTCGGGCCGGTCTTTATAGCCAGAGCAATAAAACCACTGTACAACCTCTCGTCTTTTTGTTTCACGGATCTTCTTTCTATTTCACCAGTGTTCATGGGGAGCGCGAAAAAGAGCTGGTGTGCATCTCTCTCGCTCCTGAACGGGACGTCTGCCCGAGCAGGCTCTACCAGCACACCGACTGTGGAACGGTGGTACAGGTACAGCCTGCCCGGGAAGAGCTGGGTGAAAAGGCCGTCGATACGTGTTCTTACTAAGACCAAACGCGAGGCTACCAGAGGCCGGATCGTTACACAAAATGCCCCGATTGCTGGTGCTTGGTCCCGCTCTCGAAGGCATAACAAGCCTGGTACACGGTACAATTGAGGAACGATTGGGCGGGGGCAACCGGGGGTGACGTAGGCGGTGGCATTTAGAAAAAGGGCGTCATGCGCCCCTAAGTCGACTAACCGCTCCGGTTACGGGCTATTGAGGTTTTGATCCTCGCCTCATTCCGCGAGGTCTATCCGCTCCTGGTGAAATGTTCGGGGCGCTTTGAGGTCGATCACAGAGAGCGTTTCAGGCCCGGATGCTATGAGCCGATGTAAGTATTTACTGGTTGGATCTTCCTCAATGTTGTTCACAAAGGTGCTGTGAAAGCATCTGATCAGTGCAAGGTAAGCCTCCCTGCCGATGCTTGAATCAGTGATAGTAACCGCTTTTGGAATGATTGCAGGTTCGACAACCTTGAAGCACGGCTGAAGGTACCACACAGGATTGCGGTCATCCTCCAACGATGGCTGCGCATACGGAGCGTTGATCGTGCGATACCCTAATTTCTGCCAGAAAGTGAGTCGATCAAGCGGCGTAATCCCGGACTTAGTATCCTCAGCCATCTCCCCTTCAGTCATGAGGTGCGGATCATTCTGCTCCGAGAATACGAGTCCAACGCCGACGAGGGGTAAGAGCTTGTTGGTCTCTTCGACTATTCGTGAGCCAAGCCCGTGACGCCGATATTGTGGGTCTGTGTGGACATAGAGATGCTCGCCCCAGGCGAATGGAACAGGAGCGCCGTTGATAGTTGTCGTCATAATGGCGAGATGTCGACCCCCAATCACATTTCCTTCGGCGTCGAGAGCGAGATACATCCGCCAGTTGTGAGCAGGGTTCTTTGAAAACTCGATGAGGGTCGCTTTAGACGAACGCTCACTAGGGTCTTGAAAGCAGTCGCAGTATATCTCAAATCCTTGGTCTATCAGAGCAATCGACCGCGCGTAGTCCCTTTTTAATAGCTCTCTAATGTCTACGATGGCTGCGATGTCGATCGTGGGCGTACGGGAGGCGAGAGGTGGTAGTGCAAGCTCGGCGAGCGAGCTTTGATCGGTAGTGCTCGTAGGGACACCGCGTGGGGTGCCCCCTTCACTGCTTGTATTATTAAATTCCGGTTGCATGGTGGCCGAAGTCGCTATTCTTCCTTATTCCAGGACTCCCATTTTACTGCCAGGCGCCCGGCGTGGTGGGTAGCCGTGGACCATACCCAGGCTGCATGCAATCTTCAAGGCCTTTATGATGGCGGGTGCAAACTCCTCGCCTCGGGAGCATCCCGGTGGAGCAATACCCATCGCGGATTCTTCGTATTTAAGGGCCTTACGTGCCGTATGCCTTCGCTATCGTGCGGCGGACAAGGTAGGATTGGCGCTGCTCGTCACTTCCCTAGAGTCCACCGTCAGTGATAGTCCACGAATTAGGGGAGCTTGTGAGCACTGCTCGCCCGGCCTGGCCTGCCACGGTGTACTTAGCGGTCCCAAAACTAATGGAGAGATTTGGCTTTAAGGTGCGCAGCGACCACCCATTGTAGATCGCGTCGAGGTTCGCCGACGAGAAGGTCGAGGGGGTCTTGCCGTACATAAAGTTCGTACTGGTGGTCACGGCCGACACATTCCACGAACCGATATTCTGATTGAAATTGGTCGCGTTGTGGAACATTGAGTTCATATTAGTGACCTTGCTCACATTCCATGCGCTGATGTCTTGGTTAAAAGCTGTGGCGCCATAGAACATTTGCGACATGTCGGTGACGTTTGAGACGCTCCAGCTGTTTAATGGTTGGTTGAAAACAGTCGCGGCCCTGAACATGCCGCTCATCGTGGTGGCTGCGGACACATTCCAGGAATTGAGGGGCTGATTGAACACGGTGCTGTTGTAGAACATCATGCCAAAGTTAGTTACCGAGGAGACATTCCAAGCGCTGATATCCCTGTTAAACGCGGATGAGTATCCGAACATGGCGTACATAGTGGTGACACTGGATACATCCCAAGCGCTGATATCTTGGTTGAAGGCGGTGGCTCCGGAGAACAGCGAACCCATATCAGTTACTTGTGACACGTTCCAGCTGCTAAGAGGTTGATTGAACGCAGAGGTGCTTCTAAACATGCTCGACATGTTAATGGCCGAGGAGACATTCCATGTATTGAGGGGCTGATTGAACACGGTGCTTTGGAAGAACATTAAGCTAAAGTTGGTTACAGAGGAGACGTTCCACGCGCTGATATCCCTATTGAATGCCGAGCCGTATCCGAACATGGCAAGCATTGTTGTCACGCTGGATACGTTCCACGTGCCGATGTCTTTGTTAAACGCTGAGGCGCCGGAGAACATGTAGCTCATAGTAGTAACATTTGAGACGTTCCAACTATTAAGCTCTTGGTTAAACGCGGCAGCACCTCTGAACGTTCCACTCATGTTGGTAGCCGATGAAACATTCCAAGAATTCAAAGGTTGGTTAAAGAGAGTGTTGTTGTAGAACGTGTGATCAAAGCTGGTAACGGCTGAAACGTCCCACGCGCTGATATTTCCGTTAAACTTGGAGGCACCGTAGAAAGCGTAGTAGAGAGTCGTTGTGCCGGTCATATCGAGGTCATTTCCGACTGTCGTCAGGTTCGCGCATCCATTGAAGTAGCCTCCGCTATTTCCGAGTCTGAATCGGTTTCCGAATGCGCTAATGCTTGTGAGCTTTAAGCGGTCGCCACCACCGGCAAAGCGCCATCCCCATAGCTGTCCGGTGATGGTGATGGTGTAGGTTCCCGAAGCGCTGTAGGTATGCGTGGTCTCGGCCTGATTCCACGTCGTAATCGTATTTGAACTTCCATCACCCCAGTCAACGACGAAGTTGTATGTTCCCGTAGATTCAAGCGGTAGCTTTATTTGTGTGCTGGTCGATGACCCCGTTGATGTCTTCGTTGTGTCCCAAACCGAGACAAATGGAACGGGTGTTGGGGTTGGTGTTGACGTTGGCGTGATAGTCGGTGTCGTCGTTGGAGTCGGTGTGGAGGTTGGAGTGCTCGTTGGCGTGGTTGTGGGCGTGGCGGTTGGAGTAAACGTGAGCGTCGGCGTATGAGTTGGCGTGATAGTTGGCGTGCTGGTCGGTGTTAGACTCGGAGTAGCTGTTGGGGTCGCTGTCGGGGTATGTGTTTGCGTCGGTGTCATCGTTGGTGTCGATGTTGGTGTCTGAGTCGGCGTGGGCGTTGCTGGGGTAGCATCCACAAGAAGAGCCCCCGCGTATCCTCCGGTAGCGCCGGTGGGTAACGAGAGGGTGGAGGGGCTTCCATCGCCACCATTCGTGCGCTTCAAGAGAACGAAGCGGTAGGCATATCCGCCATTGTTGGTGCTCGCGATCGTGGTCCATCCACTTGGTGGGGTTATATCAACTCCCGAGCCGCTGTAATACAACGAAACAAAGACGTCGCCAGCTCCTGAGAGTCCAGGGATAGTTACCGAGTCGCCCGTAAAGTTCTGAATATGCCCCGCGCCGACACTCGTCGCGCCTGAGAGAGCATATATGTATCCCTGTTGGTACTGTGGCAGAGTATAGGAGGCGGGCTCACTTGAGGCGAATCGGTACCATAGTGATGCGTAGCTGCCGACTGATCCTACCGTTGTAATGGGCTCCGTCCAGCCACTCGTAACTGCCGAATCGTAGTAGTCGAAGTGCGCAAAGAAGAGAAGGTCGCCATTCTGCACACCAGTCGGACTCGATACCGAGGAGACGTTGTAATACTTCAGCGACGATGATCGAAGCGTTGCTGTGGGCGCGGTTGGTGTACTCGTAGGCGTGATAGTCGGGGACGCCGTCGCGGTGGAAGATGGCGTCACGGTCGGGGTGTTTGTTGGTGTGTCGACCGGCGTCCGTGTTGGGGTGGTCGTTGGCGTCGCAGTTGCTGTGGGTGTTAGCGTCGGCGTGTTTGTCGGTGTCCCTGTAGGCGTCGTTGTAGGTGTTAGTGTTGGCGTTGTCGTCGGTGTCGAAGTCGACGTCGGCGTCGCTGTTGGGGTGATGGTTGGTGTGACTGTCGGTGTAACGGTTGGTGTTGCCGTTGGGGTAATGGTCGGAGTAATCGTCGGTGACGCTGTTGGAGTCGCAGATGGCGTGGCAGCAGGCACACTCGCCCCGAACGCAAGCCGCACACCACGTCCACCAGTAGTGTTGCTGCGTGTTGCGTCGATTAAGGCGGCACGGCTACGATCGGAGGTGCGAGCGAGGTCGACGGAGTCATACCAACTTCCCCCACGGAATCCTATGCCTTGTGCGGTGTTGTTCGGCCACAATCCAACATCCGCGTCTCCGCCCGCAGTAAGCACCCCGTTTCCGTGGAGCGCCCCGTTAAATGATCGTCCGGTGGAATTCGCAACCGTAACGACCCGTTCCCACAAACTGCCGGAGAGATCCATGGCTCCATAAAACCCAGCGCCCGAAGCTTCGCGTGAGTTGGCGCCGTAGCCGAAGCTCCCGACTCGAAGCGGGCCTTGCACTGATGCGTGATCGCCATAGGAGATGTTAGCGCCACTCTGCGCTCTCTCGGTGCCGCTCGCTGGATTACTGATGCTCGTTGCTTGCGTCGCGTTTGTGCTGCCCCACGCATACTCATCGGCGACAGGGGTGAGGGGACCACGAGCTAACTTCTCAAACTCTAATTCACTCATGGGGCGTAAGCCCGCCCAGTCGAGGTAAGCGGCGAGATCGGCCCAGCTGAGGTAACTCATCCCAACATACGCATATGTCGCGCCGCTTCCCTGATCTGGTAACGTAGCATCCCCTGAGGTCCAGGTGAGATTGTTCCTAAACGCGAGGGAGTCGCCTTTGGTGCCGGTAATATCTCGCGCTGATTTTTGAGTAGGGGTGAGGGTATTAAAGAAGGTCGCCCACTGCGCTTGGCTGATCGGACCCTTCATGACGTAGTAGGGGTGGTATCCCTTGGGAAAATTAGCGGAGAGGGAATAGACGGCGCCATCGGTATCTCCACCGGTGGTAGAGGGGTTGTAGAATAAACGCTCAGTCTGTCCACTCGCCGTTCCATTTCCTTCCGAGTTCGTGGTTGAGAGTTCATCCTCTCGGTCGATGTACCACGGGTCAGTGTCGGTACTTCCCTGTGTAAAGGTTGCCGCTGATGCCGCGCCATCTCCTGCGTAGTAGGGGGCTTGAGGAACGTACACCATCTCAATAGCGAAGACCTTTACCTCAAGGTTGTCGGTAACAGAGATCCCGTGCGCCGCATAGTTCCAGTTGAGGGAGACCCCGTTTGCGCTAAAGGTTCCCGTTCCATCGTTACGTCGAAAAAGAAAGGCGCCTACTGCAGGATTGGTTGAGAGATCAAATGCTGAGCTGGTATCAGCCAGCCCCACGGTGATGGCGGTGTTGCTTGGTACCGTGTGACCAGTTTCGTTGAGCCGAGCATGGTTCCAGGCGCCGCCATTGACCCGGTACTTAATAAACACCCACGCTGCGTCCCAGTTGTAGGGGGCGGAGGATGTTCTCCACGAATTGGTCCACGAGATATCAAACGAGACGTCGACGTTTCCGGTCGCTTGATTGGGAGTTCCGAGGGAGATGTTTGATACCGATACATCGCTGCAGTACGCCGTCTGCGCCGTAAGGAGAGCACAAAGAAGGTACAAGAGAATCGCTATGGAGCGTAGTGGTCGCATACGTAGCTGGTATCCGGTGTGAGCAGAGCGGTCTGAGCCGTCCATGCCCCACGAATATATCGGCACACAGAGGAGCGATAGTTAGGATGTGGGGCGGAAAGGAGTGGATGCGGTAAGTCGCTGAAAACACGAGAGTGCTCCTTTCTTTTTAGTCAGCCAAACCCGACCAATTTCAGGCATATAGTGAGGGCTCAAGGCTTCGCGAACCTTAGCCTTTCACCCCGGTTTGAGCGGATCTTCCGGCCAGCGATGCTTAGGGTACCGACCACGCAGCTCCTTTCGAACGAGTGGGTACCCATTCTTCCAGAAGCTTGCGAGGTCCTTTGTTACCTGCATCGGGCGTCGGGCCGGTGAGAGGAGGTGTACTGTTGCCGGTATGGACGCTCGTCCAATACGGGGCGTCTCGGCGAGTCCAAAAAGCTCCTGAATCATCGCCTCCAGGATCGGCCCCTCGGAAGCGTCGTATCGAATGCGACGCTGTTTTCCGTTTGGAAGAAGCAAATAATCCGGTGCGATCTGTTCGAGTTCTCTGCGGGTATTCCACGGAAGGAGAATGGCGAGCGCAGCGTCGAGGACAGATTCGGTGACGGATGAGAGCCGTCCGTCCGATGGAAGCACTGGTTCGAGCCACTCGTGCAGAGAGGACTGAAGTGCGCTGGGCGAGAGATCTGGCAAAGCGATCGACGGTGCGATCGTTCGGGCCCATGCCACCCGAGACTGCAGTTGGGCGAATGTCTCCGGAAATACGAGGCGCGCGAACCCGTCGTCGGAACGCAGATAATCAATCAGCGCCACCGTACGCTCAGGGACCGGAATAGGCTCAAGATTGCCCTCGCGAAGGATAATTGACCCGATCGACTCGCGGGCCCGACGTTCCAGCACTCCACGGTGTTCGTTGAATGTCGTGTGGCTGTGCTTGTCGACGAGGTGCGCCAGATGGCCGCTCAGTAGTGACGGATCGAGAGCGGCTGCAACCGATACAAGACCGTCATCGTTTCGATCCTGGGTCGCGGCTACCACGATATACTCGTGCTTCACGAGCGGGTCGCCATTTCGAAGTGTAACGCCCTTACCGTTGGCGAGAAGATACCTGGTGGAATCGGGCTCACGACGTTGCGCGATACGTTCTGGGAACGCGGTCGCGAGAAGGAGTCCGCACGCGACTTCGGTGGAGAGTGACTCCTGTCGCTGAGAACCTTTCGATCGCTGCTCAAGTCGCCGCCGCCATCGTTGTGCAAGATCGTTGAGTCGCGAGCTGCCTCGGTACGAGTGTGTAACGAGAGCTTCAACAAGGGGCTGAATATCCGCGCTAGAGGTTGTGGTTCGGCTATCGGGGCGCTCCTCAAGGACGGAGATAAGTGCGGCCGCCTCGGGAATGAGGCCGAGGGTGTCGGCCATAAGACAGAGAGCTCCGAGGCGTGGATGCGTGCCGAGTTCCGTAAGGGCTCGGCCGCGTTCGGTACTGCCGCCATCGGCAGTAATGGCGCCAAGGTTTTGCAGTGTGCTGAGCGCTTCGGTAAGGGCCGCTGAGGGCGGAGCGCTTATCCATGGAAAGGCGTTGAAATCGTGCACCCCCCATGCGGCGAGCTCCAGGGCGGTCTGCGTCAGATCGCTCCGTGAAATTTCGGGCTCCCGTGCGGCCCGCAGTGTTTGATGCTCTTGTTCGCTCCAGAGCCTAATGCACACACCCGGAGCGGTACGCGCTGCACGGCCGGCGCGTTGATCAGCCGAGTCTTGGGAGATCCGCTCGGTTCGAAGAGTTGTGCTTCCGTGTCCATCAACCTGAGCCACCTTGTGGAGCCCGGAATCAACAACGATACGAACTCCGTCGATAGTCAAGCTGGTCTCGGCAATGGGTGTAGCGAGGACTACCTTTCGTCGCCCCGACACACTTGGAAGTAGCGCGAGGCGCTGCTCATGGTATGGCAGGTCTCCGAAGAGGGGATAGATCTCGGCGTCGATGCGCGCCTGCTCAAGGAGATCCCTGCAACGCTGAATCTCGAAGGCACCCGGAAGAAAGGAGAGAAGGTCACCTTGGTACTGCATAAGGGCGTTCTTGATCGCCTGAGCCGTGTATTCCCATACGCGCTGCCTCGGCTCGGGGTGACGGTAGGCGATCGTTAACGGATGTGGCTCAGTGGTGAACGAGTGGCTCCACGAGTCAGAGAATAGTGAATGGTTCCTGAGTGGTCCAAGTGTTGCTGACATGACCAGGATGCGGAGATCGCTCCGAAGGACGGATGCGACTTCACGCGCTAGCGCGAGCCCGACATCGGCGTGAATGCTTCGCTCGTGAAACTCATCAAAGACGATTAACCCCACATCGGAGAGCTCGGGCTCCGATAGTATGCGCCGGGTCAATAAGCCTTCGGTGATGATCTCGATTCGGGTTTTTCGCGAGACCTTGCGGTCGAGTCGTATTTGGTAGCCAACGGTCTCGCCAACAGGTTCGTTCAGGAGTTCCGCCATGCGTGTCGCTACTCCAGTCGCAGCTAACCGCCGAGGTTGCAACACGAGCACCTTCTTACCCTCCAGCCACGGTTGCTCCGCGAGCATGAGCGGGAGAACGGTCGTCTTTCCGCTGCCTGGAGGAGCCTCAAGGAGCGAGAGGGGGTTGTGCGCAACGCCCTCGGCAATCGTGGTGAGGTGTGCGGTAATTGGTAGGTGCGATACAACGGAGAGCCAGCGCGCTTGCATACGTGTTTACGGGTGATCGATCACGAAGATGTGAGACTGCCACGCATCGCAGTCGAGAAAGAGTCCGCGGTCGAGAAGGTCCGATCCGTTGCGAACGAGACGCTCGTGGGAAAGAAGGTCTCTGAATTCGAGTGAATTAGTGAGCCATGTGCGATCTGGAATGCGAACGAAGCACTGGCCGCGGTATGGAGCGTAGTTAACAGAAACCAAGAGGGTTTGGAGGGGATGCTCGATTAGGTAGCAGATGAAGTTCTCGTTCGTCGGATTTGTTGGCCACGCCTGTCGCGTATCGAGAAGGTTCCACGAGCCATTCTTTCCAACGGGGGAATTGATTATGGGGAGCAGTGGCCGGTAGATCTCCTCAATTTCGGCGCGGGGTTTCTCACGTGGTCCACGCGAGAGGTGTACGGGAATGCGAATCGTATTCCCCTCAAATTGGCCGTTGTGAAAAAGGCGGAGGCCCGGGGAAAGAAAGGTCACTACCGCTGCGGCCCGATGTTCAGGGATCGAGAGCTTCGAGGCGATCCGGGCTTCGTCATGGTTTTCGAGAAAACGCACCATTTTGCCCTGATAGCTTAACGGTGCGATGAGGTGACCACGAAGATAGGGCCCGTTGCGGTGTATGACTCTATCGTAGAGTGTTTTGTCGTAGGTGTAGTCGAAGCCGTGCTGCTGGAGCTTGTACTCATAATTCCAGTACACTTCGGCAACAAAGAGAAAGTCAGGGTTAGCGCGACGCGTGGTCTGAATGGCCTCGGGCCAAAAGAGGGGGAGGTCGTGCTCGCTGGCACCCGTTATGGCTCCCCAGGTGCGATGAAATATCTCCGGCTCGAGCAGCATCGCCATATCGCAGCGAACCCCATCGCACCGAGATGCGATAGCAGTAAGCTCCTGGTACATCGCAGCCCGTAGATCTCGGTTGTAGTAATTGAGTTGCAAGGTATCGGGCCACCCTGGATAGTTCGGATCTCGCCCGAAGGCGAAGACCTTGCCCGTCTCAAGCCGATACCACCGAGAGGGATCGGTTGTTGGACCGGTGTGGGGGCCTTGAATGAAGTAGTCTGGATGTGTCGCGATCCATGGG
>JBIIYC010000064.1:0-14210 GCA_044347025.1 Bdellovibrionota bacterium | reverse complement strand
TAGAGCGCACAACCGCGAACTGCCATCAGCAGAGATAGCGCTTGTGATTTCAAATCGAACCGACTTGGAATCGACTGCTGCTCAGTTCCGCGTGCCGTTCTTCTATTGTCCTGTTGCGACCGGCGCGAAACGCTTGCAGGAGAGGGAAGTTGTGCGGTTGTTGAAGCAACATCACGTACAGCTTGGAGTTCTCGCTCGCTACATGCAGATTCTTTCGAGTGAGATGCTAGACGAGGTCGGTATCCCCATAATCAACATTCATCACGCATTTCTGCCGGCGTTTCAGGGGGCAGCGCCGTATCGCAGAGCGTGGGAGCGTGGAGTGAAGATGATTGGAGCGACCGCTCACTACGTAACTGCAGCCCTCGATGAGGGGCCGATTATCGAGCAAGATGTTGAGCGGGTTACTCATGAGGATTCGATCGGGGGGATGACGCGCATCGGTAGTGATATCGAGCGGATCGTTCTGGCTCGGGCTGTGCAAGCTCATCTGGAACATCGAATTCTCGTGCACGGAAACCGCACAGTGGTGTTCTCCCGCGGTTGTTAGCGCAATCGCTTGCGATAGTATGTAGTGCGTTTATCGGAGCTTCTTGAAGAACGAGGAGAGGATCTCTTCGCACTCCGGACGATGAATATTTGAGATGACTCGTAATGGGGAGCCGAGCCGCTCGTCTTGACTGAGATCGTAGAGAGAACCAGCGGCGCCCTGTCGGGAGTCTCCAGCGCCGAAGATAATGGTGGGAATGCGAGCGAGTCGAATTGCTCCGAGGCACATCGTGCATGGTTCAAGTGTTACACAGAGGATGCACTCAGAGAGTCTCCAGCTACCGAGGGCCTTGGAAGCGAGGTTAATCGCATGCATTTCAGCGTGAGCAGTAACGGTGGCGCTCGCCTCAGTGGTGTTGTGAGCGCGAGCGATAATTGAGCTGTTGTGTGCGATAACGGCACCGACTGGGACTTCTCCCGATGCGGCAGCGCGCGTTGCCTCGCTAAGCGCTTCAGTCATTAGGTGGGAGATGAAGTCTGGGGTGGGTTGCATGTGCGGGGTCAGCCGATGAGCCGCCTTCATTCTTATGAGACAATCAAATGGCGGAGAGAGGGGGATTCGAACCCCCGATACAGCTTTTAGGCCGTATAACGATTTAGCAAACCGCCGCCTTCAGCCACTCGGCCATCTCTCCGGGTAGGGGCTTTTCGTGATAACTACACACGAAAAATGGCGCGCTCTGGAGGATTCGAACCACCGACCTTCTGATTCGTAGTCAGATGCTCTATCCAGCTGAGCTAAGAGCGCGCACGGATTTTGAAGGGTAACAAATCCGCTGAGATTATCAAGGCGCTGCCCCCATCTTCTACCATTATTCAGCTATTATTCTGGGGAGCACGGCACCCCTCCATGCATTTTCAAAGAGATAGCCCCGAAAGAGCCCCCGAAGCCCATTGATTGTTCTGAAAGATTTACGGTACCCTCGGGGTCGCTCGCGGAAGGGTGGCCGAGTGGTTGATGGCGCCGGTCTTGAAAACCGGAATACCGGAAACGGTATCGGGGGTTCGAATCCCTTCCCTTCCGCCACTTGCCTTCTCTTCGCCCGATACGAGGCGGAGGCCGGGAGCGAAGACAATTTGTGAGACCCGTGCGGAGAGATGGCCGAGTGGCTTAAGGCGCACGCTTGGAAAGCGTGTATAGGCTAATCCCCTATCGGGGGTTCGAATCCCCCTCTCTCCGCCATTACATTTGTGGCTGCATGCCCCGAGGAGGGGAATGCGAACCTGTGAGGCCGAAGGGCCGAACGAGCAATTCGGGAAATCCCCCTCCCTCCGCGACCTATAGCGCCGATCGTCGACGCCAAACCCATTTCACTGGGAGGGCGGGCGTGTCGCCCGCCGGTCGCGACGCAAACGGACGGCCCCCGCGGCCGCAGGCGAACATCGCAGCTCGTGGCGGATTCCGGGCAACATGCTCGCCCTCCCGGAAAAGCGCGTGTTCGCTTTAGCGAAGGCATCACACCGATGAAACCAACCCCCGACTTCATCTCCCACCTCATGGCCGAAGCGCTCCGCGAAGCAGCTCATGCTGCCGCAAAGGGAGAAGTGCCGGTCGGCGCAGTCATCGCACACAAGGAGGCAATTATCGCCCGAGCACACAACACCACTGAGGCGAGCGCCACCGTTACCGCACACGCAGAGATGCACGCAATTAATCGTGCCTCACAAAAACTCGGAGGCTGGAGACTTTCAGACTGCATCCTGTGCGTTACACTTGAGCCATGCACGATGTGCCTCGGTGCCATTCGACTCGCTCGCATTCCAACCATCATCTTCGGCGCAGGAGATTCCCGACAAGGCGCTGTCGGCTCTCTCTACGATCTCAGCCAAGACGAACGCCTCGGAAACCCGATTCGAGTAATATCGAACATTCAACAGAAAGAGTGCGAAGAGATCCTCTCCCAATTCTTCAAAAAACTTCGCACCTAAACACGAACAACACTAACATCCTCGCGAGAAAACAACTGTACGATTTCCGTGTACCAGGATCCGATGCTCTAAGTGCGCCTGCACTGCTCGCGCCAAAACAACCCGTTCAATATCGGTCCCTATTCGAGACATCGCATCGATCGAATCTTCATGCGTAACGCGCTCCACGTCCTGCTCGATTATCGGCCCCTCATCAAGCGCTGCCGTCACATAGTGAGCCGTAGCACCGATCATTTTAACTCCTCGCTCCCATGCTCGTCGGTACGGAGCAGCGCCCTGAAAGGCAGGCAGAAATGCGTGGTGAATGTTGATAATCGGCATCTGCACTTCATTCAACATTTCCCCTGAGAGGATCTGCATGTAGCGCGCCAACACCGCAAGCTGCACATGGTGCTGATGCAGCAAACGAACAACCTCGCGCTCCTGCATCCGCTTCGAGGCTTGCTCAATCGGACAGTAAAAGAATGGTACACGAAACTGCGCAGCAGTCGATTCCAGGTCGGTCCGATTCGAGATAACGAGCGCTATCTCAGCCGAGGCCAATTCGCCGTTGTGCGAGCGGCAGAGTAGATCAAACAAACAGTGCGGCTCTACGGTCGCCAAAATTGCAACCTTCGTAACATCAACGCAGAAGTGCGCCGACCACACCATCTCAAAGGCACCGGCTACACGCTCAAAACCGTGCACCAGATCGGCGCGCGCACACGGGGCTGAATCCAGATCGAGGAGCATCCGCATAAAGAACCGCCCCTCAAGGGGATCCGTATGTTGCTGACAGTGAACAATCGTAAAGCCACGCTCGAAGAAGAACGTGCTAACGGCCGATACGATCCCCTTTCTGTCGGGGCAGCTAATCAAGAATACGACGAGGTTTCGCGGTGAGGGCATAGGATAACTTCGGAGTTATGTACATCCCAACCGTACTCATGGTCATTGCTCAGCCGCTATGACGCCGCGTACCTAGCGGGACCAGAGATCTCCTCGACTACCGTTTGATTCTCCCAATTCAATTGGCTAGCATACCTGGGAATGAAGAGGATTACCGCGCTCACGCACCCACTTATCGACGTCTTACACTCGTGCGATGCAAACTTCCTGCGCGACCGTGGTCTCACCGCGGGTACCTACGGCCTCCTCTCGCGTTCTGAGCAGGACGCCCTGATCCAGGCGTGCGGCACCAAACTTCCCCCGCTTGGACTCGGAGGGTCCGCATCAAACTCCCTCATCTGCGCACGACAGCTCGGCATCCCATGCACGCTTCTTGGGCTCGCCGCTGATGACACGTATGGACAACACCTCTATCGACAGATGCGCTTGCTCGACATCCAGACACCCCTCCCATTAGTGCGAGACGCTCGAACGGGGACGTGCCTTTCGCTTATTACCCCCGACGGTGAGCGCACCATGCGAACCTGTCACGGTATCTCCACTGCATTTGGGCCGGAGCACATCCTCGAAACTGCGATCGCCTCAAGCGAATGGATACTCCTTGAGGGGTATTTTTTGACCGCGAGTGACCACAATGCGACTGCGCTTTCGCGCGCGATCACAACAGCTAAGTCGTACGGCACAAAGGTCGCATTCTCGGTCGGAGCGGAGTTTGTCGTACATGCAAAACGAGATCACATTCGCAAAGATATCCTACCTCTCACCGATCTGCTCTTTGCCAACACAGTCGAAGCAATGAGCCTGACTGAAGCGACTTCTCCTGAACATGCACTCGATAGCCTCTCGAAGCTCCTGCCCGGGGTGATTATTACTAATGGCGAAGCAGGATCGCTTGGGTTGATGCACAATCAGCGGTGGAACACCCCCGCATCTCCTTTGACCGCGCCATTGGTAGACACCACCGGTGCCGGCGATGTATTTGCTGGTGCATTTCTTGCGGGGCTCATGAAAAGCATCTCTCCACAGATAGCGACCAAAGGTGCCGCTCGGCTCGCATCAATGGTCGTCACAAAACACGGGGCGCAACTGGAGCGCGACGCTGAAACGGTCTGGAAAACTGAAGTACAGGGAGAGTAGAGGCTCAGCCTTCGAGTGAATCGAGGTCCTCTTTCCACTTGAGTGGAATCTGATCAATCTTGGCCAAGATATCAGCAGTGAATGCCGATGGATTAATCGGATTTACGAACACTCGCTCATTGAGCTCGCTCTCGATGGCATCGTTATCTCGAAGCCAGCCGCAACGACGCATTACATCTACGACGAGATCTCTCAACGGCCGGGGATCTACGAAATTCCCATCCCGATCATACGGCTGAACCGCAATGATCACTTGGCCTTTGAGTTTGCGAAGCTCTTGATCTCGATACTTCTTCTCAAACACAGAATCAGCAGAGTCGTCTGCAACCGATATGTGCGACATCTCCTTGTCTAAGCCTTCACCTGACACCAAGCAGAAGAGCGGAAGATCAAAGCCCGGAAAGTGCTCCTGGACCTTCTGGCGAATCTGAAGCTCCAAAAAGGTCGCATCGAACAACGGTGCCTTACAGAGGTCAGTGACGAGATTATGCGGCATCGCACTGTCTCCGCTCACAACCTCAGACCGTCCAGCCACTCGCTCAAGCGCTCTCATTCCACGCTCCGAGAAGTGCGAACGCTCAAGGGTTACCAGCGGCATGGTAGTGTACGTAATACAGTCATCGCGGTTGAAGAGCTGGCCTGTCAATCGAGGACCGAGAACCTCCGCATAGCGACCCTGCAACATCGCGCCTGCAATCAAGTTGTAAACGGCCGGCGAACTCATCTCTCGCGCAGAAAATCCCTGTGCTTGAAGCTGCTCCCACGATGCCTGCTGGATGGCAGCAGTAATCAGTGCGTTAACCGGATGAGCCGGAAGCTGTGCAAAGTGGTAGCCTCGCGCCTCAACGATCCCCTGAAACGGATCCTCAGGGTGCGCCATGTATCCCTCACCGGGAACAGCTCGCTCAAGGCACGCGACATTAGACTCGGTGAGTACCAGAGACGCGAGATACGCCTCGGTACGCTCAAGTGCTTGAATAACCTTGTGGTCATGGTATCCAGCCAAGAGGTAATCGAATTTAAGGTACGACGCTCGATCTAAGCGATCTTTGAGCTCGTACAAGCGCTGGATCTGATTATCTGAAAGAGAAGGGGTAAATGCTCCGTAGTCCGCGATCTTTTCCGAAAGAGGGCGCTTGTCGTCAAACGTGATCACAGCCATCAGGTCGCCAAAGAGCTTCTCCCCACACTTCTCGCGAATGTAGCTAGAGTGCTCTCCCTTACCGACCAGGATCGGCCCATGATATTCGTGGTAATCTCGGCCCGATGGGAATCCGAAATCCAACAATCGAGGCGCCCCTGGTAACGTGTAGAAGAAGTTATCGAACGCGTGGCTACCCGGAACGTGACCAACGTCGTGAAAAAGAAGCGCTAACTCAAGCACCTTCTTCTCGTAGTCAGCAAGCGGCACCTTTAAATCCCACACCTCGGCCGCGGCGTCTTTACTGTGGCGCAA
This sequence comes from Bdellovibrionota bacterium, assembly GCA_044347025.1. Lineage (GTDB taxonomy): Bacteria > Bdellovibrionota_C > UBA2361 > UBA2361 > OMII01 > OMII01. The sequence continues at coordinate 8,251 of JBIIYC010000064.1, read as the reverse complement.
TCGCGAGAAATTTGAATGGCCGAATGGCTTTGTGTACGCGGTAGTGGAGTTCGGAATAGATCCGAGTCGCTTCAATTCTGGAAGCGTTCGACAGAAGTCCTTAGCGAGTGGCGAGAGGAGGTTCTCGCAGCGTCGATCGATCGCGTGAAGGATCCGACTGATCTGACGACTTACTATCGGAGAGTCCCCGGTCTGATGAGCTATCGTATCTGAATTTGCTGGAGGTGGCGGGCGGAGGAGCTGGAGTGGCGTCTGAGTCTTCGGTCGAGCCAGCGCATCAGGAGAGGCTCGTTCGACCGTCGCGACGACAACTCCCCCTCTTTGGTTAGCTGGGATAGTGGCCGCTGCGTTTTCGGTCCGAGTCGTCATGCGAGGACACACCGGAAGTAGACGTTAGGGTCATCAGGGCCTGCAACACCTCGGCGAGATGCTCCAGGATAAACCTTCAATACTTCCGAGTAGAATGGGCTTTGACCTCCCATAGTTACACCTCTTTAAGGGATGCAACTCACCCGTACAACACGAAGTGATCTCTGATGTGCCGAAGGTACAGAAGGGGCAGATCTGAGTCAAGAGAACACCGAACTAGATTCAGAAAAATTTAAAGTAACGCCGCACTCAAGAATTACGATCGGGCCCGCTTTACGAGCTACCAGCGAGAAGCAATGCTGTAGCAGGGGCAACCTGCCCAACCGCACCGAGCCTGTCGATTTTAGGTTGATTTAGGCGGAACTACTCCTTGGGTGGAAGTCCATCGACCGCAAGGTTCTTGTTCTTGTATCGCTTGTCGCTCGTCACCTCACGACCGAACCAGGCTGGAGGCACAAACTGCTCAGCGTCCTGCAGCGACGAAAACTCCACCTCGGCAACCACAAGCCCTTGGAGGGCGCCGTGATAGACATCAACTTCAATGGTCGCTCCATCGTAAGGCACCGCGTAGCGAGTCTTTTCAACCCGTCGCCCCTCCGTTCGAGGCCACAGAACGTCGAACTGCTCCCGTTCAAGCGAAAACTCAACCTCGCTCCGAATCAACTCACCATCCCCTTTTATGGTCTGAAAATACTGCTGCCCCCTCTGTCGCACCCGAACCTCCACACCCTCTTTGGTGATGCTCGTGTAGCCCTGTCGGATAGCCTCTCCGGGGACCGCCAGTAAGCATGGAAGCTCCGCGACTGCCCACTTGCGCTCAATCTCTACACTGCTCGCTGCTGGAAGCTGAACAGGCTCGTCAGATACTGGCGATCGTGATTGGGCGGGTCGTGCGCTGATCATCTTTTTACCTCAAAAACGGGCGGTCACTGCGTATACCATGATACGGGGCAGTCATCCCCTAATCAAATACGCCATACCACCAATCGATCGCCTTCTTTCAACTACTTAGAACCGACTCCAAAGTCATGGGCATCTCAATGTAACCCATGCTAAGGATTCCATATGAACACCCTCGAACTCTTCTATCAGTCACTTCGCGAAATGCACACACTCGGCTGTATTAACGCCACCCTGGAATGGGATCAGCAGGTGAACCTCCCTGATAAGGGAGCATCAGAGAGAGCCGAGCAGATTGCGATGATGCACACCCTGCTCCACGCCAAGCGCACGGCTCCTGAGTTTGTGAATGCGGTTAAAGAGCTTTGCCAACGAGGAGATCTCTCGCCAGAAGATTCGGTTAATGTGCGAGAAACATGGCGAACAACCGAAAAGGAATTAAAGCTCCCAGCAAGCTTTGTTGAGGAGAGCGCCAAGCTCGCCTCGCAATGCTACCATGAATGGACTAGCGCACGCCCCGCAAATGACTTTGCTCGAGTACGACCACACCTGAAACGACTCTTTGAACTTGCACAGCACAAGGCGGATCTGATCGGATACGAAGAGAATCCGTATGATGCCCTCCTCGACTCGTACGAACCGTACGGGAAAATAAGCCAGATCAAACCACTGCTCCTCAATCTTGGAGAGCAGCTCTCCACGATTATTCCACAGATACTTGAAAAACAACGCCCTCTACCATCCTCGACTGGAAGTCACTGCATAGAGAGCCAACACCAACTATGCCTCAAGGTCTGTTCGGCTATCGGCTACGATTTCACATCAGGACGCCTCGACAGAGCACCGCACCCCTTCTGTACAACGCTCGGGGCACACGACATTCGAATCACCACTCGTTACAGCAGAGACAACTACCTCTCCGGACTCTTTACTGCACTCCATGAAGCGGGACATGCCATTTACGAGGATGGACTAGTCAAAAAGTGGGTGGGCACCCCGATGGGATCCGCGATTTCGCTTGGCATTCATGAATCTCAAAGTCGTCTATGGGAAAATATTATCGGACGAGGGATGCCGTTTGCTCGCTACCTCTACTCTATCCTTGGTGAGTTCCTCCCGGATCTCCAGCGAAACACTTCCCCCGAAGAGATCTGGGCACACACCAATCACATCGAACGCTCTCTTATCCGCGTGGAAGCAGACGAAGTAACCTACTCCCTTCACGTCGTTATCCGTATGCAGCTTGAAGTAGCCCTCTTAAATAAAGAGCTCAAGATCGACGATCTGCCGGCTGCATGGAACGAGCTGTATCAGAAATATGTGGGCATCACACCACCATCTGATAGCGACGGCGTGCTGCAAGACGTTCACTGGTACCACGGACTGATTGGATACTTTCCTACCTATGCCCTTGGGAACTTGTACGGGGCGATGATGATGGACGTGATTCAAAAAGCACTACCATCACTCGACGCCGATATTGAACGGGGAGACTTTACCGGGCTTCGAACCTGGCTCAACACAAACGTGCATCAGCACGGGATGGCATATACGGGACCCGAACTCATTCAAAAGATCTCAGGTCGCCCCCTCGCCACGGATTCGTTCGTAACGTATGTGCGGCGGAAGTTTGGGGTGTAACAGAGGCGTCGCCTACCACCCCACGACCATTGTACCCTCTCCTACTTTATCAGTGTGAGAGAGTTCGCTCTGGGGGCCGTTTAGCGTGACGAGTCACGTTACCAAAAACGGAGAAACCTTGAGGTCGTTCAGCTACTCCTTACAGATCTCTTCACAGTAGAGGCGGAGAGTCTCTTGCAAAACCGAGAACTCCTCTTCAGCACAGATCACCTGCAGAAGGGTTTGAAGGGTGCGGTTACGAGGTGTTGAAACAACAGCTACTTCGTCACGTAAAATCTCAGCGTACATACTATCAACTCCAGAAAAACAATCAGTGTGATTTGTTGTCACAGTGTATGCCTGAGGTATCTCACGATTGGTAGATCGAGTTGTCACAGGTCAGTCGGGGATTTGTAAAACTTTTGTAACATCGCACTCTGGTGGGCTGACAGAGGAGAGTTACGCGATGGGTGTCGGCAATGTAACGGGCCACAGCGAGGATTTCTCGAGGCTGACGATGGTACAAAGAAGCTGAAGTGACACACCCAGAAAGGCTGGCAGGGCAGCGACATCCTTCGCTCTCGTCTCAGCGCTGCTCTACGCACCAATGTTTTCTTACGGCCCAAACGTAATAACTACCCGCCCAGCGGATCCGTTTGTTTGCGTATTACTGGTACCAGCAGTTGCGCCAGCTCCTCCGGCTCCAGCGCTTCCCGCGTAGTCAGCATCAGTGCTGTTGCCTGCCGTTGTTCCCGACGCGGCTACAAGCATGGAGGCTGGACCGATGGTATAACTTGACCCACCGCCACCACCTGCTCCGATGCCGCTACTACCACCGCCTCCACCGCCGCCGTAGTATCCAGCTCCACCTCCACCTCCGTTGGCGAAGCTTCCACCACCACTTCCACCGGTGCCATACCCCGAGCCTCCAGTTGAAGGCGTCCCGCCGTTACTTGCCCCTGCGCCACCATTCGCTCCGCTACCACTAGATCCCGCCACGGTAGCGCTCGCACCACCAACTCCGACCGCGAACGGGCTAGCACCACCACCACCATATGATCGCATTACCATGGTATCTGCCGTCGGAGTAAATGAGCCTCCGACACTTCCAAAGAGCGCGCCTCCACCACCGCCCGCAACGCCGGCTATCGTAGCACTGCCGTACGCACCGGCACCTCCGCCACCACCAGCAGCGACGACGATCGGAACAGATCCGCGAAGAACCGCGGTTGCACCACCGCCAGCTCCGCCGCCTGCGTTCGTGAAGCCTTTCGCGCCACCGCCAGCTACCTGTATCGTCAACACCTCTTGGGGTTGTACCGCGAGAACCGTTGAGGCAAACGCACCGCCTCCACCAGCGCCACCGGGGCCGTAGCTCGAGTAGCTACTTCCGCCACCGCCGCCACCACCCCATGCTTTAATAATAGCGGTTGTGCACCCGGACGGGATCGTAAAGGTGCTCGTTCCGGCGCTTGCATAGACCTGTGCCGCGGCACATGTGCTACTTGACGCCGTCCACGCTGGTCCCGTGGTAGCTGCGGAGGTATTCCCATTTACGTCCACGGTGCGAACGGAGGCGTAGTAACTTACGCCGTTGGTAAGAGACAAGCCTGTCGCTGAGAAGTTTGTGGTGAGTCCGGTACTCGTCCACGATACAACGTCGGACCCCCCGGCCGTTGTTCCGATCGCCACCTCAAATCGCTCGACAGGGTAGTTGCCGCTGTTCGAAGCATAGACCCACGTGATCGGAGGGGTAGCGGAGGTCGGCCCAGATGTCGGGTTTTTCACAACAAGCGGTGCCGGAGCGGCGGTGCCACTGGCGCTCCAGAGTGCAACGGCGAGTCCAGCGTTTCCGCTCTTCGCTATTGCTGGCACCAACCCCGCGTTGTTCGCATAATATGCGCTCGACGTCTGCGCTGGAGTAAAGCCGGACCCCGCACTCAGGAGAGGATTCGTTGCCGTATTTATAGCGTAGCTTGAACCGCCACCTCCACCACCACCTGGATTTTGATTGCCGCCGCCACCGCCACCATAGTAGCCACCGCCGCCACCACCGCCGCCAGCTAAGTTGTTCTTGCCACCGCGCCCACCGGAGGTATAGCCAGTTCCCGCCGTACCGGGTGAGTTAGCTCCCGTTCCATCGCCGCCCATCCCTCCAGTTCCGCCGGATCCTGCTGCTCCGCTGAAACTCGTTCCAGAGCCTCCAGAGCCGGCCGCGCTTGCGGTGCCAGCGCCCCCGCCGTTTGCGCCTCCATTTGCGCCGGCGCTACCAGCGATTCCGGAGCTTCCACCTCCTGCGCCTCCACTACCCGATGATTGACGATTATATCCGCCGCCGGCACCGCCGCCACCACCACCTGCCACGAAGAGAACTGTTCCGGATCTCAACAGCGCTGAGGATCCAGCACCACCTCCGCCCGAGGCATACGTGCCATTCGTTCCAACGCCACCGCCCGTGCCGACATGAAGCGTTAATGTCTCACTGGTGGTCACGGCAATAGAACCTGAACTGTAGCCGCCGGCGCCACCAGCACCGGCAGGCGAGTAGGCGATACCACCTCCGCCACCAGCCGCGCCCCACGCCTTAAAGTGCATGTAGGAGCATCCGGTCGGAACAGTGATAGACTGACTACTTGTGTACTGCACCGGCGCGCTGTTGCACTGCGCTGGCGACGCGGCAGCCTCGTTGGAGGTAGCCGTGAACGTGCCCGCCGAAGCTACAACGGTGTAATAGTAGGTAGTTCCATTCGACGCGGTTGTGTCGGTGTAGGTCGTGCCACTGAGACCGCTCGCCACCGTTGTGGTTTGCTGTCCAGAGCTTGTTCCGCGCATCACTGAGTAGGTAATCGGTGAGGTTGAGGAGTGTGAGGCTAGCCAGCTTACCGCTACCGAGTTGCTCCCTTCCGTGGTTGTTACGTTCAGTGGTGCGGAAACGTATCCCGGAATCGGCGTATTTGTTGGCGAGGATGTAGGTGTGCTTGTTGGCGTAGTCGTCGGCGTCTGAGTTGGTGTGTTCGTTGGGGTAGAGGTTGGAGTGAACGTCGATGTCGGGGTTACTGTTGGAGTACCCGTCGGTGTCTCGGTTAGGGTCGGCGTCACCGTAGGAGTGTGGGTCGGTGTCATCGTCGGCGTTGCGGTCGGGGTGTTCGTTGGAGTTGAGGTTGGGGTGAACGTCGACGTCGGTGTTACCGTTGGAGTGCTCGTCGGTGTCTCGGTTAGGGTCGGCGTCGCCGTAGGAGTATGGGTCGGTGTCGTCGTCGGCGTTGCGGTCGGTGTAGTTGTTGGAGTCACCGTCGGAGTTTCGGTTGGTGTAGCTGTGGCTGTCGGTGTAGCTGTTGCTGTCGGGGTTGGCGTTGCCGTTGGTGTACTCGCTGGCACACTTTCTCCTACGGCGAGGCGAGCTCCTCGACCACTGGATGTGTTATCTCGTGCGGTACTTATTAACGCTGCCTTGTTTCTATCAGACAACCGAGCCGCTGTTGCTGCGTCGTACCAACTTCCTCCTCGATAGCCGGCACCTTGAGCATTCGCTGTCGGCCACCCGGAGACATTCGCATCGCCAAGCGTATCAAGAGCTCCATCTCCGTGGCGTGCACCGTTAAACGAGCGTCCTGATGCATTAGCAAGGGTCACTACTCGATCCCAGAGCGACCCGGACAGATCCATCGCTCCATAGTAGCCAGCTCCTGATGCATCTCGAGTCGACACTCCGTACCCAAAACTTCCAACTCTGAGGGGGCCCTGAATCCCTGAGTCGTTTCCATACGAAATATTGGCACCACTCTGCGCTCGTTCACTCCCGGCACCCGCGTTGGTGATCCCAGTTGCTTGCGTAGCCGTTACACCTCCCCACGCATACTCTCCCGAGACAACTGACAACGGTCCGCGTCCAACCTTCTCGTACTCCAGCTCTGAGATCGGTCTAAGACCTGCCCAATCAAGAAACGCTGCAACATCTCCCCAATTCAGGTAACTCATGCCGACATTGGCGTACGTTACCCCGCCACCCTGATTCGGTAACGTCGCATCTCCGCTCGTCCAGCTCACGTTGTTTCGGTACGAAAGAGAGTCTCCCTTCGTGGCGGTAATATCTCGGGTGCTCTTTTGAGTTGTCGTTAACGTATTAAAGAACGTTACCCACTGCCCCTGACTGATGTGGCTCTTCATCACGTAGTACGGCGCGAACCCTTTCGGGAACGCTGCTGGCACCGTGTACGTGGCTCCTGCCGAGTCTCCATCGGTTATCGATGGATTGTAGTACAGACGCTCCGTTTGACCTGAGCCACTCCCGTTGCCAGTCGTATTCCCGGTGCTTAGCGATGCCTCGGTCGTTATCCGCCACGGATCGGTGTCTAAACTCCCCTGCACAAAGGAGCCGGTCGCTGTGCCGTTATCTCCCGCATAGAACGGAGCCTCCGGAACGTACACCATCTCTATCGCATGAACTTTTATCTCGACGTTGTCGGTCGTTAAAACTCCATTGGCTCCGTAGTTCCAGATAAGTGACACACCACTTGCACTAAAGGTGCCCGTGCCGGCGTTTCGCCGATAGATAAAGGCACCCACCACTGGATTGCTTGAAATATTAAACGTGCTGCTCGTATCGGCGAGACCGACTGTCAACGCCGCATTCGATGGAACCGTGTGTCCGGTCTCGTTGAGCTTGGCGTGGCTCCAATCTCCTCCATTCACCCGGTACTTTACGAACACCCACGCCGCATCCCAGTTGTCGGGAGCGCTGCTCGAGCGCCACGAGTTCGTCCACGTTATGTCAAAATTGACAGGCACCTCTCCGCTGCCGGTGTTCGGAGTTCCTATCGCTAGATTTGATACCGTGACTTCGCTGCAGTACCCCGCCCGCGCCATCACAAGGGCACACACCGCACATAGCAGGACTGCTAGTGACCGGATCGGTCTCATTTCACCTTTCTATCTGTGGTCCACGGCACGCGGCACTCGCCCGCTTCTCCACGTCATCATCAAGTTCGACACTCTTTGGGGTGATCCTTAGGATGTGGCGCCATTAGCGTAAGGTGCTGAAAAGACTAGAGCATAGACAGCATTGGGGCGCAGCGCCTATCTCATTGAAAACACTAATTAAAGATGGGGCTCGCGGGCTACAGGTTCCTTGCGCATCGCCACCCCAAGTCCCGGCTCGGGCCCAGCATGGCTCTCCCCAACTACCCCTCAGACCGCTGCTCCCGGGGAGCTCAACAACCAACAGGAATCACTATTTCCCTCCTAGCTACTGCTCAGATCCGCCCTAACGCCCCTCATGGTCACAGGTCGATCCGGCACCTACCCTTGCGCCTCGCGAATCGGTCATGAGGACCGATTCTTACTTGAATGTGAGAGGAGAAAG
>JBIIYC010000062.1:0-14455 GCA_044347025.1 Bdellovibrionota bacterium | reverse complement strand
GTAGTTGATAAAGTAGGGGCGCAAGTTGCCGATTCAGCGCGAGTGGAGGTATCGCAGCGGCGCGAATATGTCGGTCGAGGGGCATACAAGCTCGAGGGTGCTCTGCAGGCGTTTGGAATTTCCGTTTCAGGGGCTGTATGCGCAGATGTTGGCGCTTGCACCGGTGGTTTCACCGAGGTTTTGTTGCGCCATGGTGCGAGCAAGGTGTACGCGATTGACGTTGGATACGGCAACCTTGATTGGAAGATTCGGTCTGACCCACGCGTGGTGGTGATGGAGCGAACGAATGCGAGACATCTCGAGAGCCTCGGCGAGCCTGTCGCGGTTGTCAGTATCGATGTGTCATTCATCTCCTTATCGAAGATTCTGCCATCTGTCGTGAAATGGCTGGGAGCCTCCGCGCATATTGTCGCATTGGTGAAGCCCCAGTTCGAGGCGAGGCGCGAAGAGATAGGTGATGGTGGAATTGTGACCGATCCCGCGGTGCACGACCGCGTTGTGCGAGAGGTCTCGGATTCCTTGCCGGCCTACGGACTAACCTTTCGGGGCGTAATCCCGTCTCCCATACTAGGCTCGGAGGGAAATAAAGAGTTTCTCGTCTGGGCTGAAAAGACAGGGGGTTAGCCCGTTCTGCTGCACCTCTACGGCGTGATTCGCGCGTCATTCGAGGGGGTGGGTTGAGCTGTGCCGGGCGTGGTGTAGAATCGCAGAAGTCCTCGTACGAACGGGGTAACTACGCTACTGATATGGGCACCCTTACCAATACTTTGAGTCAAGAATCGATCCAGCTTGCATGGTTCGTCCGCATTCGATGGGCGGCCATCGTATCGTTGTTGGTAATATTTTGTGGTGGGGATTCTCTTCTGGATCTCGACCTAAGTTGGGTGGCTGTTGCGAGTATCCTCAGTGTAAGTGCTCTTTTAAATGTAATCCTGTTGTTTCGCGAAGGGCACGAGGGGGCATCGAACGTGTCCGTCGCCGGTATCGCACTCATGTGTGACGTGCTCGTTTTGGCCGCCCTGTTGTACCTCTGTGGTGGGTACACGAACCCGTTCAGTATGATGTTCCTGGTGTATGTCACCCTTGCCGCGTTTTTTTTGAATGCTGCATGGACGTGGGCGGTGTTTGGATTGTCGCTTCTCTCCTTTACGGGCCTTTTCTTTCTTCATGTCCCGGTCCCGCAGCTTGGTATGCATGCGCACCACGGCCATCACAGCGGCTTCTCGCTGCACCTGCACGGGATGTTTCTCGCGTTCTGTCTTATCGGTTTCATCACAGCCTGGTTTGTCACAAGGATGAATCGAGAAATGGCAGCTCAGGCTCTGCGGATTCGTGAGTTGCAGCGAGCTCAAGATGAGCGGAATAAGCTCGTGTCGCTAGCCACACTTACTGCCGGTGCGGCGCATGAGCTGGCAACGCCGCTCGCGACGCTCTCCCTTATTGGGGAGGACCTGCGCGCAGCCTTTGCCGAGGATAGTCGGTGGGGAGAGGACGTCCGAGTCATGACTTCCGAGCTCGATCGCTGCACAGCTATTCTCCGCCGTATGCGCTCAAATAACGCCGAGTTAAATGGAGAAGCGCCATCACGGTTTCAAGTGTCAGATGTAGTAACCGAAGTTGCAAACGAGTTCACTAATGTGGAGATAGTACAGTTTTCTCCCCACCAATTCGAGCATGATAGCGTGCGCTCGCTTCGTCAGGCCTTGGTCTCATCTTTGTGCGCTCTTATACGCAACGGAGTACAGGCGTGCGCGGAGAAGGGAAGTGTCCTCTGTAGTGTAAGCGTCGGTGATGATGCGGTAACGTTTTCGGTACGTGATTCAGGCATCGGGATGAGTAAAGAGGTTCAGGAGCGAGCGGGAGAGCCGTTCTTCACCTCAAAAGAGCCCGGGCAGGGAATGGGCCTTGGGTTGTACCTCACGAAGCTTTTTGTGCTTCAGGTCGGAGGATCGCTCGCGATATCCTCTGAGTTGGGGCAGGGCACCTGCGTCACGCTACGAATCCCACGGGGAATGAGGGTATAATGATTAGCCAACCTCAGCGAATTCTGATTTGCGATGATGATGCGGCGTTCCGTCGCCGTCTTGCGCGATCGCTTGGGGAGCGAGGGCTTGAGGTTTTTGAGTCTGAAGGAGCATCTCAGGCGCTAGACCTTCTCAGTATGCATGAGCTCGATAGCGCCATCGTTGATCTCCGTATGCCGGGTGAAAATGGACTGTGGTTTGTTCGAGAGGCACATGCACGTTATCCGGCACTTCGAATGGTTGTGCTCACAGGCTTTGGCAGTATCGCTACCGCGCTCGACGCAATTCGCTTGGGAGCGCATAACTATCTCACCAAGCCGGCTACAGTCGACCAGATCATCCGCGCGTTTCTACCGCAGAATGTCCACGATACCGGTGCCATTTCGATGCCATCTTTGGCCGAGGTGGAAGCCGAATATGTGCAGCGCGTTGTAAGCGAATGTGATGGTAACGTTACGCAGAGTGCCAAGGTTCTCGGTGTTCATAGGCGAAGCTTGCAACGCAAGCTCAAGCGGTAATTCTCGTGATCGAGCCCAGCCGTGTGCGTGAGCATCGGCGCTCGGTATGAGAGTAGTCATTCATTTTTCTCGATCCTCCTTCTACTAATTGTCAGCGCAGCAAGTGCCGTTACCACATCGTTCGGCGTATCCGTGTTTGCTGCGAGTGCAGTAGTAATCGTTTTATAGGGATGAAGGAGCGGGCATGAAGATGAGATCAAGTAGATTGGGTGTACATACACGAGGGGGGCTGGGTACGGTAGTGTCAGCTCTGGCGATGACTGTCGGGCTTGGCGTGACATCAGCGCTGGCGGAACCTCAGACTATCTACCGAGAGACGTTTGGATACTGCACGAACTCGCTCGGTAAGGAGGCCGCAGGCGAGGCCTCGTGGATGGGGCTTGTTCAGGGGCTGCCGAAGGAGAAGATTAGCAATCTAAAGGTGTTCTCGTATGGGAGTACTGACATCGGTGGAGCAGTTAATAGCAATCCAAACGGACTCTCGCAGGGATACAGCTTTTGGTTCCGTCCGGTATATGGCTTGAGTGTAATTACGAGTGAGTTCCCCTTTGATGTGGGACTTCTGAAAACGACCCAGGCGCAGATCTCCTACAAGCAGCGGCTGAGTGGTATCGATGCGGCACTTCAGCCGAACAAGACACAACTCGCGCTGTTAATCGACGACTACTGGTACATCTCGCAGCAGGCGGTGCCTCAGGTCCGTGTCGGCGTGTGGGAGGATGTGGTCGTGAGTCCCGCCAGCCTCACGTATGGTGTGGTGCCGCTTGTGCTCGGTCTTGGGCCAGTAACGCCCACCGAGTATAACGCGCCGTTGCCGGCTGCTGGCACCGTGCGTGCGTTCGGAGTCTTTATGACGGAGGTAAACGGTCGGGTGCGAATCGACAATTTCACGATCGCATCGACGTTGCCCTCAGGTAGTAAGGTTGTGACGGCGATTCAGACTCCGAGCGGAGCTAGCTGTCCAGCAACTAGTCCGGACAGAACGGGTGGAGGTGGTCCTCAGCCTACTCCGGATCCAGATGATGGGGATAGCACCCCGGATTACGGAACCCCAGATCCTACGCCGACCCCAGTGCCAACGGTTCGTCCAACGGCGGGTCCTGGAGACATCGGTGCGCAACAGATTCAGTACTCTTTTTGCCCAATCAAGCAACAAGGTACCGGGCGCGCAGTTAGGATATCTCGGGCAACGCAAAAGCGCCTACTCAAGAAGATTCCAGAAACGTCTCTCGTAAACCTTCGGGATCGGGCGATCTTTGCGGTTCTCGGACAACGTTCCTTACCGTTCGGTGCTTTAGTGAATGTCAAAGTTGGAGACTACAACCAGCAGAGGGGGATACTAACAGTCTCGAAGCGTGCTTCCGCTAAGCCGATTAAGGTGCGATTGCGAAGGTCTGCGCAGCAGGCAATTGCTCGGTACCTCTCCGCGGTGGGAGCTCCGAACAAGGTTACCGCGCCACTCTTCCTATCTGCTGCGACGGCCGTTTCGCCGACAAGGACGCAGAGTGCCGTGTGCTTGAGCGAGATTCGTAAGATGGCTCGTTCGAGAGCAAAGACGGCGAAGGTTGTGATTGCGGGTGTTTCGAGTTCGAGACGTCGGTAACTCGTAGTTGCTGTTGGTTAAGATTAAGCGGCGTCCGAGGAATATCCTCGGACGCCGCTTCTGTATTCAGGCCCTTGTTCGAATGCTTCTCGGATCGGTACTATGTGTCTCAGCGGAGCAAACAATGAAGAACATCAATACCGCGATAGCGATGTTGGCAGTGGTGGGTATCGTTGCCACGGTGGTTCTTCGCCTCGGATTTGACTTGGTGGGTCTCACCAGTGAGATTCCTGCTCTCGCCGTTGTAGTGCTCGGTGGAAGCATCCTCCTCTACCGCTTGATTCTCGGGATGTTTCGGATGGAGTTCGGCTCCGATCTACTTGCCGGGATCTCTATCGTTACATCCCTCCTTCTCGGTGAATACATCGCCGGTGCTCTGGTCGTTTTGATGCTCTCCGGAGGAACCGCCCTGGAAGAATATGCGATGCGTAAAGCATCGTCTGTTCTTGATGCACTCGCCAAGCGCATGCCCTCTCTTGCGCATCGTCGGCAGGGGGTTCGGATGCATGATATCGCAGCTGCAGAGGTGCGAGCAGGGGATGAGCTTATCGTCTTGCCGCATGAGCTGTGTCCCGTCGATGGCGTAGTGATTGAGGGACACGGCGCCATGGATGAGTCGTACCTTACTGGGGAGCCGTATCGAATCTCCAAGACGCCTGGGTGTGAAGTTATCTCAGGGGCGATAAATGGTGAAAGCGCACTCGTGATACGGGCTCTCCGAGAGGCTCAAGATTCTCGATATGTAAAGATTATGATGGTCATGGACGCGTCTCGACAACGACGTCCACGGATGCGCCGCCTAGCCGATAGACTGGGTGCTCTCTACACGCCTGTTGCCTTGGTATTGGCCATCGTTGCGTGGGCAGTGTCGGGTGAGGCGCAACGATTTTTGGCGGTGCTAGTTGTAGCGACTCCCTGTCCTCTGATTATTGCCATACCGGTAGCGATCATCGGGGCGATTTCATGGTGTGCAAAGCGGGGTATCATCATTAAGGATCCGCTCGTCCTTGAGCGTGCACACAAGTGCGATGTTCTGATTACAGACAAGACGGGAACCTTAACAGTTGGAGAGCCGGTTCTAGAGTCGATCCAGAGTCGGGGCTTTTCGGAAGAAGAGATCCTGCAGTTGGCGGCGAGTTTAGAGCAGTATTCAAAACACCCGTTGGCAGAGCCAGTTCTTGCGAGTGCGCAGGCTCGAAGTATCGCGTTAGTTGATGTATCCGATGTTCGGGAATTGCCCGGAAAGGGTCTGTCAGGAGATGTGCAGGGCAAGCATGTGGAGATAACGGGTCGGCGACTCGTAAAGCCTGAGACGGTCTCATGTTTTGAGCAGTCCACCTCGGGATTGGAATGTGTGGTGTTAGTGGACGGTGAGCCCGCGGCTTTGTTCCGCTTTCGTGATCAGGCTCGGCCGGAGAGTCGCAGCTTTGTATCGCACCTAGGTCCCCAGCACGATTTCAAGGATATTATCTTACTGTCGGGAGATCGATCACAGGAGGTCGAGTATCTGGCAAAGCAGATGGGGATCTCAAAGATCTATTCCGGAAAATCGCCAGAGGAGAAGGTCGCTATTGTCCAAGATGAAAGCCGTCGTGCGCAAACTCTGTACTTGGGTGATGGAATCAATGATGCGCCGGCGCTCGCAGCGGCTTCGGTTGGAGTGGCCTTCGGTCCCCGAAGTGACATCACCTCTGAGGCGGCTGGGGCTGTCATCTTGGAGCCAGCGCTACGAAAAGTGGATCAATTGCTACACATCAGTCGACATCTCCGCCTTGTGGCGCTGCAGAGTGCGGTGGGAGGCATGATTCTGAGCATAGCTGGAATGGCTATAGCCGCGTGTGGCTACCTCACGCCCGTGTGGGGAGCTCTCCTGCAAGAGGGGATCGATCTCGTCGCAGTGCTGAATGCTCTGCGAGCTGCCTCCTTGGGCAAACGGGAGAGTAACGACATCTGATCCATGGCACGGGGCTTGCCAAGACCCTAGCGAGGGTCCTTGCCGCCGGCGATAGCTGCCCGGAGCGTATGCGCCGTGCGCGTGATCGCTTAGAGGGCTCTCAAAACAGACTTTCCCCCTATTGTTTTAGGATATTATGCGTCATCCGAAGCTTCTTCTCCTCGCCATTCTTGGAGTCTGTTCCACAGTGCACGCTGCGGTCCCAAATGACTTTGATGGGGATGGGACGTCAGATCTCACCCGAGTGGAGGAGCAGAGTGACAAATCGTTGACATGGAAGGCTGTGCTCTCAAGCAACGGCGAGACCAGCGAACTCGGCGTCCTTGGCAAATCCGGTGACCACCTAGCGATGGCACAGTGGTTGGGCTCTGGCACTCAGGTCGGCGTGGTGGCGGTAGATGATACTGCAGGAACCATTACGTGGTCGATCCTCGATGGTTCATCAAACAAAGTGGATAAGCTATTCGGCAAGAAGGGAGACCTCGTAGTAGCTGGCGCGGACTTCAATGGAAATGGCACAGCAGATGCAGCCGTGGTCCGGTTGGTGAATGGAAAGGCGCAGTGGGAGATTGCGTACGACATGTTTGCCGTGGAAACCCCTCAGACGGCCACGTTTCAGTTCGGCAAAACGGGGGACAGAGCCTTCTATGCGCGTGTTGAGGGTGGTGCGTTCGATTGGCCCGGAATGATGCGTAAAGGGCGCGGGAGTCGCTCGACGGCGGTAATGCGAAATCCCACAACAGGAGCAGCTCGTCAGTTTAAGCGTATGCCGAAGTTTGCGGGCACAGGAGCACGTCCACGAGCGTTCCCCATTCGGCAGTCGTCAGGGGCGGATCTGCTTGGGTTTCAGTATCCAAAGAGGTCTGGAAGTCAGATAGTGGCGTACACGTTTGGAGGAGCAAAGGTCTCGACCGATCAACTTGCGGGGGCAGGAGTGAGTGTCGTCGGGGAATATACGACCGGAGATGGATTTGAGGTGGCGTATCAAAGTGTACCGGAGAGTGTGGTCATTAATCCCCTCCAGGGAGAGGTTCGAGAGATTACGAATCTTGGAGGAGTGCCGGTCGATGAGATCAACATAAATACACTCGGAGCTGCTGTAGTGACTCCAGCGCCATCGGGTGGAGATACTTCAACGCCGGTGAGTGGTGGCTCTCTGAATCAGTGCTCGCAGATCTCTCGATGGCCTGGTGGGTATATTTACAAAACGATTGGCTCGACCCATTTCTTTGATGTGCGGCGCAATACGAGCGGAGTAGTCGTGAAATCTGGAACGCCGGGTCCGTTTCCAAACTGCGCTACTGCAATCGACACGAAGGGCAACGTTCTGGCTAAATTCGGGCTCTATGCCAAGGGAGCGGGGTGGGCGGCGCGATATTACGCTGGTGTGGGATGTGGTGCTGGTACGCCCTTCAATGGGGCTACGATTGCATCAAAGGCTCGTGCTAGCTCCGGAAGCTCCAAGATTTACCTAAACTTTGGCGGAAACTGCTACGGACCGATCGAGGCAGGAGTTTGTATCGGAAGCAGCCAGTGCTAGGAACCTGAACCCCGTGGAGGCTAGCTAGCCGTTCTGCGAGTTTTCACCACTTTTTCTACAATAGTGCGCCCAGAGCTAAACGTATGTGGCCATATCGCCGAACCCACCTTTATCGAGGTGTGGTATGGCCGGTTGTTATCAATGTGGTTTGCCTGAAGGTAGTGACGTTCGCCTGTGTGAAACCTGCTATCGGAACAGGTTTCATAGGGAGATGGTTGTTGTAGACACTTCATGTGAGGAGGAGTGTAGCTGCATCGAGATCTCCCCGCGAGTGCAGCGTTGGATGGTAAGCGGAGGGGCTGCGCTCTGTGTCGGAATATTGGGTCTAGCAGTGCTCGTTCAGAGTCAACCGTCTCATGTGAGTCCGTCAGCTTTGGAGAAAGAGTTCATTCGGAACGATGCGGGATACGTCGCCGTTAGTCATGAGCGAGAGCTAGGGGCTCTTACTGTTTCCGGTGCTCAAAAGAGTTAACCCGCGTAGTGCATGAAGCCAGCTGCTGCGAGCGCCGGTACGGGAGCCTCATGCGGGTTGCGATTGCGTACTCCGAATGATCGTCTTGCTACGCATGCCGCTGTAGGACTTCGCGGGCGATGATAACGCGTTGAACCTGATTGGCGCCTTCGACTATCTGAAGCATCTTCGCATCTCGCATGAGCCGCTCGACGGTGTACTCTTTGATGTAGCCTGCTCCGCCCAACAACTGCACCGCGTCTGTTGTAATCGACATGGCCGTATCCGTGGCAAAACACTTTGCAACTGAGGATGAGAGCTTAGTGTTAGTTTCTGTGGATTGAGATCCCCGTATCATATCGATGTCCGCCGCGCCCTGCTGTGTGAGAAGTCGAGCGGCTTCGAGCTTTTGATACATATCGGCTATCATGAATTGCAGCCCCTGGAAATCGGCTAGGGGGTGACCGAATTGGCGACGTTCATGAAGGTGTTTGACTGCTATGTGAAGAGCAGCATTCGAGAGTCCGTTCGCACAGGCCGCTATATTGACGCGGCCTGACGCGAGTCCGGATGTGGCGATCGTGAAGCCCTTATGGATAGGCTCCAGCAACGCATCGTCAGGAATAAACGCATCCTCGAAAAAGAGGGAAGCGATCGGCGAGAGCTCAGCCCCCATTTTTTTCTCAGGTTTTCCGATTGAAAGCCCCGGGGTTCCAGAGGGCACCAAAAACGCCGAGATCTCCGACCCGCCCTCTGTTCGAGTACGGGCGAACACGAGATAGAGATCCGCAAATCCCGCGCTGGTGATGTAGCACTTATTTCCTTTTAGCTTGAAGCCACCGTTGCACCGTACAGCTTCGGTTGTTAGCGACCTAGCATCTGAGCCCGCCTGTGGTTCGGTGAGCGCGAATGCGCTCAAAAACTCGCCAGACGCGAGGCGGGGAAGAAGTTGTGTTTTTTGTGCATCGCTCCCATAACGGGCGACGAGACCGGACACCATGGCGTGTACGGAGAGAAAGATTGCCGGACCCACATCGAATCGAGCGATGGTTTCAAAGATTGCGGCTGTAGTAGATGCCGAGGCATCTATGCCGCCGTAGCTCTCGGGGATGGAGAGACCAGCTAACCCAACTTCGCTGAGAGCCTCGTAGAGCGCTTTGGGTACGGTGTTGTAATGCGCCTCGTTCTGATACTTGGAGATCTCAGAGAGGCAGATTCGCTCCACGGTTTCTAGGATGAGGTGTTCGTCGCTCGATGTACTCATAACGGTTATGCGTAAAGACTCGATATCATCGGAAAGGGATGCCTTTTCTCGTACGAAAACTCTCGCGCTCCGGCAGGTGCAGGAGCGGGGTTCCCCCACGCGGTCGGTTTCACTACTCTGGTAAGTGTACCGCAAGCCTTTCGTTCCCTGAATAGAGAACTTCGTAAGGGGGCCACCCTCCGCACGGTTACAGTGCCGCGTTTACTGTGCAGAGGCGGCCGGAGGGGGAGTCGACGCTCCTGCGGTGGGCAGCACAATCCGCACGCGATTGCCGCTGTCAGGCGCTAATTCGAGTCGCACACTCTCACTGGCGTGACTGAGGGCCTCGGCGTGTTTAAAGATGGAGTGGGTGAGATCTTCGATGCTGTCGAGATATTCGTGTTCCTGAGCCATCGCGTGGGTGTCGCTTGGTGGGCTTGTCCACATCGAGCTGATAAAGGGATTGAAGCCTCTGTTCCGGTGGAGTTGTTCTCGGCGCTTTGAAACGAGCGCTTTGATATCAACCCAGAAGGTAAAATCGCGGTGATCCTCGATGCTCTTGCCGTTCCGCCACAAGAAAACATTTCTCTCCGTCTCCGCGAGGAACCAGAGCGGCGTAGTAGTGGTGTGCGACACCCCCAAAAGGTCTCTTTTTCGCAGTTCGGTTTCGACCGATTTGAGAACTCCGAGGAGGACCGATCCTTTCGGAGCTTCTGGTGCATTTTTGCACCCAACAGTATGCAACTTCTGCGGAGGGATGTGCGTGATGGTCTTAGTGCGAAATGGTAAAGTCATTGATTCCGCTTGTAATTGATAGACACAAACTACTCTGAGACCCTTAGCGAGCTCTCCTCTGCAAGCCTTGGGCCATAAAATTGACGCGGCTGAGCTTCTTCGTGCCGCGTCAGTTTCGCCAGTCGCCCCCGACTCCCTGGGGCACTGGGGTTAGACGTGCACAGTGTCGATCTCTTCAGTGCCTATCGTCCGTTGGCTCTGTCTACTGCGTAACGTGTTGATATGGATGCCTTTATTTTGCCGCGGCGCGCCCCTTGATTAGGGTTGTGGTTCGCGCTACCTTTCTGAGGTCCCCAGCGGACATTCTTATTCTTTCCTCAGTATTCGTTCGTCGCTTTTAGACGAGTCAACAATTCGCACATCTGAGCGCCTCTGAAGCGCCTCTTTGTGGCACCCGGGTGGTGCCGAGATCCAGCATGGTGGTCTATTGGCCTTGCCATGTGGGGTGTCGGCTCAGGCTCGGGTGGTATGGATATATACGGTGATTATCATGGCTACACCTTCTAGCGTAATCGAGACTAAGTCGGGAATTATTGATTTTAATGATTTTGGTAATGATAGCGCGTGGCAAAACCTCTCGGTGCCGCGTCACACGGAGACCCCTTCGTCACATGCAACTGCTCAAGCATCGTCGTTTGATCGGCATGTGATGAGCCCCGCTCTACGAGCTCTGGCCACCGATTACCACGATTCGATGGCGGCGTAGATCCTTACTCTACCGGCCAGGCCTCCAAGGGTGCGGACCACCCTTGGGGGCTTTTTTTATGCTCGCGCTCCAGCAGGGCTCGCTTCCGCGAGTCTCCCCATCGATAACCGCGGAGGCTGCCATCGGAGCGAACGACTCGGTGGCATGGAATGAGTACGGCGACACGATTAGCCGCGCAGGCCGTCGCCACGGCTCGATGCGCGCGGGGGTGCCCGATCGCATGTGCGACGGCTTTATATGAGCGGGTCTCTCCGGGTGGGATCGTTTGAAGATAACGCCATACGGTAGCCTGAAATGAGGTTCCTATTGGATCGAGGGGGATGTCTGAGGTCTCCTCAGAGCCGCTCTGGATGGCCTCGATGGCTGCCTTCAGCCAAGGGAGTGCCGCGGTCGCTCCGTGTGCCGCTATCGGTGAGCAATCGGGAAATTCTCCCTGCAGGGTCGTGAGCGGAGGTTCCTCGGGGTCATGAAATGAGAGGTAGCGTATCCCACGCTCCGTGCAGGCCACGAGCACCGGCCCGAGGGCAGTATCCTGTAGCGTATAGAGTAGGAGCTCTCTTGGGTCGTGGTCGTTCATACGTTGTGCCGCGGTGTATCGTATCTGGTGTGTGTCGAAAGGGCGAGTCTCGTGGAGAGCGAATCGAAAGCCCCATGTGCCCGAATTGCATTGAACTCTCCATCTGGCTGCAGTAGTTTTATCGGTTATGGTCGTTGTTGATTCCTCCCCAAAAAAGCCGGCGCTCAAGGTCTGCCACCTCTCGGATGTTCATCTCGGCTATCGGCGGTATAACAAGCTTGCGAACTCCGGGCTCAATCAACGTGAAGTCGATGTAAATCTCGCCTTCCAGGAATCTATCGCGCGGATCATCTCTCTGCGGCCTGACCTGGTCATCATAGCAGGAGATCTCTTCCACTCCGTACGCCCCTCGAACTCCGTAATTACCTTCTGCTTCAGGCAGCTTCGCAAGCTCGCCCGAGAGTCTGGAGCGCCCGTTGTCATCGTGGGTGGGAATCATGAGGCACCAAAGCGGGTTGATACAGGCTCGGTTCTGCAACTCTTTTGTGAGATAGAGGGGGTGCACGTGGCTGATGGTGCGATGGAGGTGTTTACATTTCCAGATAAGAACGTAGCGGTAACGTGTCTGCCGCACGCAGCGATACTAAACCTTGAGGGTGTCTCTCTTCGAGCTGATGATCGCTTCGCGCACAATATATTAGTGGCGCATGCGCAGGTTAATGAGCGTTGGGTGAGTGATTTTGGCGGGGCTGAGGTTGAGTTAAAGGCGCTCGCTCCGCATGAATGGGACTATATCGCTTTGGGGCACGTGCACGTGCAACGGATCGTTGGTTTGAACGCCGTGTATTCGGGCTCGATCGAGCATACCTCGGCAAATATTTGGGCGGAGGGTAAAGAGCTAAAGGGATTTTTAGAGGTCTCGCTTCCAACGGGAAAGAGGATCTTCCATCCGCTGACCTCGCCTCGCGAGGTTGTCGTCTTAGAGTCGATTGATGCGACTGGCCTTGAGCCGCATACCTTGATGGAACAGATTGCCGAGCGTACGGAGAGTGTTGCCGGTGGTCTGGATGGCAAGATCGTTCGGCTCTCGATTACGAATATCTCTCGTGAGAGCTACAAGCATCTCGACCACAAAGCTTTGCGGGCGTTGCGGGCGAAAGCGCTGCACCTCACCCTTGATATCACATTTGTCTCGACGGTCGCGGATGTAAAGTCTGTGGGGCAGCCAGGGAAGGGGCATCTGCGAGACCAATTAATCGAATTCAGTAAAAGCTGGGAAGTCCCGGGGGTGCCGCAGGAAGAGATCGCAGAGGTATTGGGGCGGTATCTAACAAAGGTGGAGGCGTCGTATGAAGCTTCGTAGCCTATCGATGCACCTCTTTCGCCAACATGTGAGCACAACCGTGCACTTTCCTGATGGATTGGTTGGTATCATTGGAACCAACGGATCGGGCAAAACCACTATTCTTGAGGCGATCGCTTTTGCGCTATTCGGCTCGAAAGCGCTACGCGGTCGTGTTGAGGATGTGCGTACAAGGACTGCGCCGACAAAAAGTGGCCGTGGTAAGCGCGAGCATGAGATGCGAGTCGAGCTTTTGATTGAACACGATGGCACTGTGTTTCGGATCGAACGTTCCCTTTTGGATGCTGCTCTGTATGTTGGTGGGCAGGCTTCAGCCGTAGCATCTGGCAATCGAGAAGTTTCGGCACGGGTCAGTGCCATCGTTGGGATGTCTCACGATGAATTTATCGCTACCTACTGTACCGAGCAGAAGGGCCTGGAATTTCTCAGTGGTAAGAAGGGCGCGAGCGAGCGCGAAAAGTTCATTATCCGCATGATGGGGTATAACCGCTTGGAGGAGGTGCAAGAGCTCCTGCGCTCCGATAGGAGAGATAAGCGTGGTGTACTGCAGGGGTATGAAGCGAGTCTCGGCACTCGGGAGGAGCTTGAAGTTCGGTTGCTCGCGGAAAAAGAGCAGTTGGGACGTGTGCGTGAAAAGCATGCTGACGCGGTTCAGGCCCTCGTTACAGTGGAGAGCGACTTTGGTGTTGTGCATGAGCGCATGCAACGGTTGGAGGAGCTTCGAGGTCAATTTCTGAGAGAGCGAGATGGTGTGCAGGCGCTTAATGTTCGAGTTGAGGAGCGCACGAAGCGACAGCGCACTATCTCGGACTCTATCGTGTTGGCGGAGGATGAGTTGGCGCGAGCGTTGAAGCCTCTGATAGGAGCGCGGAATTTTGCAGAGGTGCTGTCGGAGACGAAGCGGGAGATGCTTGTGCTGCGCGAGCAGGCTGAAGCGATCGTCGTTGAGCTTCAAAAATTTGAGGTGGCGTGGAGGGAGGAGCTTTCCGGACTTCAAGCCGAGCGTACGATGCTACATCGACAGGTAGAGCAGCTCTCGAAGAAGATCGAAAAGATGGGGACGCTCGATTCGGGTGGTGAGTGTCCGACATGCAGCCAGCCGCTTGGGGAGTCGTTTGCAAACGTAAGTGCGCACCTCGCCGATGAGTTGCAGAAATTGCGGGCGCGGTGTGCTGAAGTGGCGAGCGTTGAACGCGAAAAGCAGAGTCCCCCGGAGGAGATTGCACTCAAGCGAAAGAAGCATCAAACGCTCGTTGCAAGTATCGAGCGCCTCTCGGTAAAGCAACAGGAGCTGCAGAAGTGTCAGCAGCTCGAGGAGCGACTTGAGATGCTTCGAAATGAGCACCGCGTCGTTGGGGTTGATATTGAGAGCGCATCAGAGAATCTGGAGCGGGCGCGGAAGAAGCTCTCTGAGATACAGTTCTCGGAAGAGGAGTTTCTCAAGGAAAAGGGAGCCCACGATGCCTCTCAGCGATTACTAGAGGTGGCTCGCTTGCAGCGGGTGCGTCTTGAGGGAGAGCTCGGTATTCACGAAGCTCTAGTTACCCGTTCGAAGGAAGATCTGGTCAAGTTCGATGATCGTCAGGCGGAGGTGGACACGCTACGAAGAGAGATGCGTATCTTTGATGAGTGCGACCGAATCGTGACGGATTTTAGAAAGTTTGTGAATTCGTCAATTCGGCCCCGAATGGCGGAACTCGCGAGCGAGTATCTTACTGACCTTACGGATGGTCGTTATTCA
>JBIIYC010000205.1:0-4379 GCA_044347025.1 Bdellovibrionota bacterium | reverse complement strand
CAGTACTCAGTGCCCTAGACGTGGGTACCTACTATCCGCGATCTTCCGCTGCACGTTCCTCCGCCCAGGTTGCGATAAAGTTTATCCCGCGATCTCCGCATTTTCCGCGCCTCAGCGTTCACTAACCCGAATGTTCGGATGAAACATGCCACCATCGAATGCCCGCTCGCTCCAAGAACAGCTTGGCTGGATTCACCCGTACCGTTGAAACAATTCATTCATCGAGATACGGAGCCACCGATAATGGCACCGCTTCACGCGCGGTACGTTAAAGGGAACATGAAAAAGAGCTGGCAAAAAATACGAAGCCACCGCCCGGCACCCAGGATTAGCTACGCCGCACTCACCGCGCTTCGCATCTCGCCCTCTAGCTGCTCCATAAGGGATACGATCTGAAACTGCGTGCGAGCCCGCTCCAGATTGTGATTAGGGCGATGGATACGGAAATAGGTATCACCGTTTAAGTAATCGGTAAGAAATCGAACTCCGAGAATGAGCGCCAATACGCGCGGAGCGACGGGCATTAATTCAAGTTCCGCAGGACATAACTGCCCCCTCATCTCACTGAGATACCCATCGCAGATAGCTCGATAGAGATTCATGTCGATACACACCTTACTAAAATCCTGCTCGTCCTCGGCACACGGAACAGCGGTGTTCCTCGCAAGATCACCAAAATCAAAGAGCACAGTCCCCGACATGCATGTATCAAGATCAAGCAGGCACGTTGCGCGAGTTCCAGTCCTATCAAACAGAACGTTATTGAGCTTCATGTCGCAGTGACTAACGCGCCGTGGGATATCGCCCATCTCGAGCGCTTCAATAAGGGCGGTCCCTAGCTTTGCACGCTTCAGTGCAAACTCGATCTCTTCATGACATCCGTCCGCTCGGCCTATTGAATTACGCTCAATAGACTCCCGAAACGCGACAAAGCGGCGCCCGCCATGAAGGAAGAACGGAATGGTATCAACGAGCTTACTCGGATCGACTCCGAGTAGGGATTTTTGAAACCTTCCAAGGATCGCTGCAGCCTCTCTCGCCACCTCCGGCCCCGGACATACATCGTACGTCACGGTGTCCTCTATGTATTCAAACGTTCGCCAGAACTCACCCTGTTCATCCTTTAAATAGGTCCCGCCGTCTCGGGTCTTCACCAAGGTGAGCGTGACCTCATCGGGCCGCAGTCGTCCAGCAGCTTTCGCTTCACGCAGAGCGGTCGTTACGGTTTCGAGATTCCCCATGAGCGCATCGATATCTCGAAATATGCGGTGATTGACCACCTGATGCACGTAGCGGTCGCGTATTCCATCCTTCTCCCATGTTCCCACATAGGTGCGATTGATATGGCCACGCTTGAGCTCTTCAATACCAACGAGATCGCCATCGATAGCGAAGCGCTTCAGAAGGTCAACCGGAACTACCCGAGCTTGCTCCATAGTCGCCCTGCTATTGATTGATTACCTGAACAGGCGCAACGATGTCACCCACGGCCGCACCGCTACTATTCGATCGCCCACCCCGAGACACATGAGGCTGCTCTTCGAACAGTGCCTCGACGAAATCCTTTCGGTCAAACGGAAGGAGGTCTTCGACCTTTTCTCCCACGCCGATAAAGAAGACTGGCAGTGAGAGCTCCTGCGAAATTGCAACGATGATTCCGCCTTTGGGTGTACCGTCAAGCTTAGTAACCACGACTCCTGTTAGCTGAACCGCAGCGTTGAATTCTCGGGCCTGGACCAATGCGTTCTGGCCACTTACGCCATCGAGCACTAGTACGGTCTCGTGTGGAGCCTCAGGTATGTGCTTCCGAATTGAGTTCCGTACCCCTTCAAGCTCTTGCATGAGGTTGGACTTATTGTGAAGCCGCCCTGCTGTGTCGATCAACACGACATCAAAAGCACCCTCTTTCGCTGCTACCATCCCATCGAAGACAACAGCGCCCGGCTTTGCACCCTCTGGGCCTCGGACGAGCGAGAAGCCTACCCGATTCGACCACTCCGCCAGTTGCTCTACCGCCGCGGCTCGAAATGTATCGGCTGCAACAACCAAGACCTTCTTTCCAGCCGCTTGATACTTGGCGGCGAGCTTTGCAACGGTCGTGGTCTTACCGACTCCGTTCACACCCACGACAAGCACCACCATCGGAGCGTTCGTCGGTGTGTATATTCGGTGCTCAGCCCCCACCGCCACCAATCGCGAAAGGACTCCATCCTTGAGAAGTCCCTTTAACTCCGATGGCGACACAACATCCTGCTTCTCCGCGACGTCTCGCACTGCAGACACCAGCTCCGAGGCCGTTCGTGCTCCAACATCACTGAGAATCAAGACCTCCTCAAGATCGTCGAGCATCGAACGGTCCACCCCACTTTTTCCGGAGAAAAAGCTGGCGAGCCGCCCGAGCAACCCCGTCCGACTCTTGGCCAAACCACGAACGACCGGCGATTCCGCAGCGACCTCAGCCTCCCGTTCAGCCTCAATCTTCGGAGCCGGCTGAGGGATAGTTGAAGGCACCTCTTCGGGGACCGGCTCAACCGGCTGAAGTACCTCCTCAGGCGACACGGGTGCGAAAACCTCCGCCTCACCCAGCTCACGAACTGGGGCTTGCCGCAGCGATGTAATCTCCGACTCAAGGCGCTCAATCGTTCTACGCAACCGCCGTCGCTCACGGGCTGAAGACCAAACCACCGCTACGCACAGCACGCACAACGCGCACACTACGAGGGCTGCGTACTCGGCATGGGATTGGACGGCGATGCGAATCTCCTCAATCCACATACTCACCTGGGCTTGAAACTCCTGCATCAGACTTCCCTTCTCTTACTGCTCTATGGAGACTGTCCTGCCTCTTTTTCGCGGGTTTGACCCGTGGGTCGACGACCGCTCAGAAAGATTCACTCGTTGAATACTTATGCGACCTGCTTCTCAGCTTCCTGCAACGAAACGGTCAGGATCTTTGAAGCTCCTGGGGTCGGCATAGTGACACCAACCAGGGTATCCGCGGATGCCATCGAGGCTTTGTTGTGCGTGATCATTAAGAACTGCGTCCGAGCGCTCATCTCCTTAATGAACGCGACGAAACGCTGCACGTTTGCCTCATCCAACGGAGCATCTACCTCATCCAGCACGCAGATTGGGCTTGGCCGAACCATAAACATACTGAACACAAGCGCGATAGCGCAGAGCGCCTTCTCTCCACCAGAGAGAAGATCGATACTCTTAGGCTTCTTACCTGGAGGACGAACAAGGATCTCAACGCCAGATTCGAGCGGATTCGCCGGGTCAACCAAACGCAGCTCAGCCGATCCACCACCGTAGAGCTTCGGACCGAACAGGGCGAAATTAGACCGGATAGCTTCAAACGTCGACACGAACCGCTTAGTACACGCCTCTGAGAGCTCTCCAAGGGTCACTTCCAGCGTCTGACTAGCCTTCACGAGATCCTCTCGTTGACCTTCAAGATCCTCAAGACGCTTACTCTCTACTTCATGCTGCTCGATGACGCTTGGATCTACCTCGCCCTCGCGGTCAAGCCGCTGCTTAATAGCAGTAACACGGCCCTCAAGCTGCGAACGCAGATCCTGCGCGAGCAACTCAACTCGCTGAGCCTCGTCTCGAATCTCAGCCAGGTGCTCCTCGCCGTACCGATCCTTCACAGAAGCCTCAACGCTCCCAAGCTCGCCCTTGATACGTTCGCACGCCATACGTTCGCGTACGAGACGGTCTCGAGCACCCTCGTGTGCGCGACGCTTCATCTCAATGGCCCGCAACAGTTGCGAGAACTCATCTCGCAATCCTCGACGCTTATCTTCAAGCTCTTTCAACGCAGTCGTAACCTGAGTCAGCTCTCCCTCAAGCTCCGAGTTATCGCGCTGGCGCAGCTCTGCGATCTCAGTCGCCACCTGGGCTATCGCGTCCTGCAATCCCTGGAGATTCGAGCGAATCTCCTCGCTCTGCGGCTCAATTCGCTCTACGTCTGCCCGCAACTGCTCGAACATCCTCGTCTCGCTCTGGATGCGACCTCGGATCTCTGCCTGTTGATTTGAGATCTCGCGCAGGCGCTTGGACGCCTCTTGAATCGAACGGGTTAACTCTGCATGACGACGCTCCTTTTCAGAGATCGTATTGGCCACCTCGTCGCGCTCTTTGACCAAGCTGTCGTATCCACCTTGATTCTCTTCGATGATGCGAGCAGCCTCATCGACCTTGCTCTTCATCTGGATAATACCACCCTCGTGCCGCAGGCTGTAGAAACTCCACGGTGAGAGGAGATCTCCGGTCTCGGTCACCACGACCGTATCCGCATCTGGCGCGCCCTTGGCCGCCTCGCTCTCAATAAACTTGAGAGCAGTATCAAGATCGGTAGCAACCCACACCTTCGA
>JBIIYC010000204.1:0-4384 GCA_044347025.1 Bdellovibrionota bacterium | reverse complement strand
CCAAGGGAGATATGGAACTTCCCTCGAGTGCAGAGAATATCTTGGTTTGGGATTCCGTACGGGGGGATATCGTGAAGTTGACCTGCGACACGTACTGTTTACCGAACGCGGTCTGTGCTGCGAAGGCGGTAATTGGCAGTGTCTTTGGATCGAATCCAGAGCCCGAGTCGTCACGCTGTGCGAGCGTTTCGAGAAGCGGCTGAAACCGAGAGACGGAGGCGAAGGCAAACCCCACCGTATCATCGTTCCGGTCGAGTTTGGCCGTAGCGCTCGTAAACTCCGGTAGGGCAACGAGCTGCTTCATGGTGTCCGTGTTGCTGGCTGAAAAGAGACCCTCGAGATCTGCTTTGGTAAGGGTAACGCCAAAGGTCGTCTTGTTTGCGGCGAGATGAAGTTGCAGCGGAAGTTCCTCAAGTTCGGCGACAAAGCCATCGACGGCTCCGAACTTCTGCGGTGTAATTTTGAAATCGGCTTCAGCGAGGAGAGAACGAAGAATCGCTACTTTCTCTGAGAGATCGACTCCAGTGGCGGCGGTTGCGAACAGCCCCGCTGTTACCGGGGTGCTCTGGTTGGCGCTTGGCGCCGCAAAGAGCGCGACATGAGCGACTACTTTTTCTGGGGTATATCGTCCCTCGGGGGAAAGGAGGCCAATCTTTACAAGCGACTCGAACCCCTTCTTGAGCACCTCAATTTGAGCATCGTCAGAGCCGTTCTCTCTCGCAGCCTCAACCAAGTTGTCCAGGGAGAGGGCTGTTTTCGAGGCGTTTCCGAACGGCGATGCCTGTAGCAGCTTGTATCCGCTACCGCTGAAATCAATTATCGAGAAGCCGGCTGTTGTAGTCGGCAGCTTTTCAAGGAGAGGATCGGAGAGAAGCTTTATGGCACCCTGAGAGGTCGGTGCGGATCCCTCTTTTTTTGTGCAGGCAGAAAGGGTGAGGGTAAGCGCAAGGGCAGCGGTCAAAAACGGGCGCAGCGAGGTCATGTCGGTCTCCAAAGCAGGGGTAGCGAGTGTTTGCTGTAAGGTATCGGATTCCCTATAGAGATCACAAGGTAAGAATGGCCCGATCCATTAAATTTCTGGCGCCAATCTGAGGTTTTTAGCACACCGTAGGTGGTTGCGGATAACCGAGCTCAGCGATTAAATGGGGTGGGAGTATGAAGTTCAACAGTGTAGAGTTGAATCGGTTCGGCTAGCGAGTTTCTGGTATGTCGTTAACACGGCTTGATTGTGACATCTTTAGGGGGCGCGATGTAATCGCGGATGCTTCGTCCTACGTAGCGGTGAACCCTCTTGGAAAACCGGCACAGCTCGTTTTTGCGGGTTCGACGGCCGTGATGCAGGGTCTCGGTTCCCAGGTGGCATACCGGCTAGCCATTGAGCACTTCGTGCGTGGTGTGGAAACTCACTACAAAGATTCCTCCGTGCGTGCTGCGCATCCCGTTGATGAGGATACAGTGGTCCAGCTTTTGGAAGACGCGTTCCGAACGGCGAACTCCTCCGTGTACGGCTTTGGTCATAAGTTGGCGGCCGGTGGTCGGATGGCCGCGTCGCTATTAGCGCTTGCTATCGAAGAGGGGCGTCTGGCGACAGCGCGAGTGGGTCTGGGGAGTGTGTATCTATTTCGCGATAACCAACTCTTTCCCTTCTTCTCGTCAGAGGGAATCGATCGCTCGGTAGTAGGAGATGTTGAGGAATTTCCTACTGATCTCAATGTGCAACGGCAAGCCTTTGTAGGGTCAAATTCGATTATCGATGTGGAGATCGCATCGGTGACTTTGGGGCCGGGAGATATTGTCTGTGCGTTCTCACGATCGTTGACCGCGCTCAATGAAACGCTCCTTTTTCAGCACCTCGAGACGTTACTCCAAGAGGGGTTTCCTGAGGTGCAGCCGCCGGATCTCGCTGAACGGCTCTGTGTTGAGGTCTTTACTGAGCCCGATACGCTTTCTTTCTGTTGCGTAGCCGCTGTAGGGCCTGAGGTCATCTACTGCTCAAAAGTCGTGGCATAGGTGCGTTAATGGGTTCGAATCTTCTCGATAACGAACAGAGTCCGTATTTGCGACAGCATAAAGACAACCCTGTGTGGTGGCATCCGTGGAGCGATGCTGCCTTTGAGCGTGCGCGTCGAGAGGATAAGCCAGTCTTTCTTTCGATCGGGTACTCGACCTGTTACTGGTGTCACGTGATGGAGTCTGACTCGTTCGAGCGTCAAGAGGTTGCTGACGTTCTGAATGAACACTTTGTGAGTATCAAGGTCGACCGTGAAGAGCTGCCCGATGTCGATCAGATCTACATGGATGTTGTTGTCGCTATTCATGGGCACGGCGGTTGGCCGATGTCGGTATTTCTGACCCCTGATCGGAAGCCGTTTTGGGGCGGGACATTCTTCTATCGGGATCAATTCATCAGAATCCTGCAGACGCTCGCCGAAGCGTGGAGAACAGAGCGACACAGAATTGGTGTTTCAAGTGAGGAACTAACCCGCTATCTCGTGTCGAAACAGGGTGTGCCGGGAGAAGGTTCCTGTGCACGAGACGTGTGCGATCGGGCAGCCGAGGATCTCCTTGCTCGGTTCGATCGCGCGGATGGAGGATTCGGCGGTGCTCCGAAATTTCCACCGACTCAGCAGCTCCTTTTGTTAATGCGGTACGCGGAGGTTACTTCAGGTGCGGCGTTTGACGAGGCGGTTAACGGAACTCTTGATGCGATGTCCTGTGGAGGAATCTTTGACCAGTTGGGAGGGGGCTTCCATCGCTATTCGGTTGACGCTCAGTGGTTAATTCCGCATTTCGAAAAGATGCTCTATGATAATGCGTTGCTCGTTCCTGTGTTTTTGGAGGGATTTCTTCGAACAGGGAATGAGCGATATCGAGACGTGGCGGCTCGGACCCTTGAGTATCTGCTCTCTGAGATGCGATCCCCTGAGGGGGGATTTTACTCCGCGGAGGATGCGGGAGAGGTGGAACGGGAAGGGGAGTTCTACGTGTGGACCCCCAAGGAGGTCCGAGAACTTCTCGGTGCAGAGCGTGGTGAGCGCTTTATGGCCCTCTATGGCGTTACGGAGGAGGGAAACTTTGAGCATGGCACCTCGGCGTTGGCTACCTCTCGAGCAGAGCCGTTCGAACATTTCCAAGCACCCGAGATAGTCGCTGCGAGAACGATTCTCCTCGCGCAGCGGGCTATGCGCCCACGGCCACATAGAGATGAGAAGATCATCACGGGATGGAACGGTCTAGCGATCACAGCGCTCTGCCGAGGGTATCAGGTATTGCGAGATCCCCGGTACCGTAGTGCTGCCCTACAGTGTGCGTCTTTTATACGCGAAAAGCTGCGCGGTGATGGACGACTGCGACGCCGGTATTGTGAGGGCGATGCTCGTTTCGATGCGACCCTCGAAGATTATGCGTATCTCATTCAGGGGCTCCTCGCACTCTATCAGGCGTCCGGAGATACGCAGTGGCTTGCCGAGGCCGTCTCGCTCCAGGATGAGCAACACAATCGACTCTGGGTCGCTCGCGCCAAGGCCTACGCGATGTCCGCTGCGCCGGGCAACATCGTACAGATGTGTGAGTGGAGTGACGGTGCGACCCCAGCACCCAATGGCGTGTCTTTGCAGAACGTTGCGATCCTTGGGGCGCTCACTGGCGAGCCTCGCTTTGCGCAGTGGGGAGCTGAGTTGGGCCGGGGTATCCCAGGCGAGGCGTTCAATCATCCGAGCCTCTACTGTGCCACCCTGCAGGGCGCGCTCCTCCGTATGAGCGGCTCCCCCGTATGCGCCGTCGTGGGAGCAGCCCATGACGATCCTCCAGAGGAGGTTTGGCGTCTTTGGCGGGAGTATCTGCCCTTGGTGACCGTTATCTGGTCGGCTGCGGGCACTGAAGTTGCCCCAATCATGCGGGACAAGCACGGCCGCGGTGGAGTGCCTACCTTTTTTCTCTGTCAAAACCAGAGCTGCCGCGAACCAGTAGTTGATGTTGAGGCTGCTGTCGATTTATGCTCTCAGGCGTCGAGTTTTTGGGGAATAAGCGCATGAAACAGTACCACGATCTCATCCGAGATGTTCTTGAAAACGGAAAGCCTGAAGCCGGTGTTGAAAAAGATGGCGCAATTGTGCGGCCTGATCGCACTGGTGTCGGCACCTATTCGGTCTTCGGGCGTCAGATGCGCTTCAACCTCGAAGACGGTTTTCCCTTGGTAACGACCAAGAAGGTTCACATGAAGTCGATTATTTACGAGCTGCTGTGGTTCCTGAAAGGCGATACGAATATCAAGTACCTCAAAGAACAGAAGGTATCGATCTGGGATGAGTGGGCTAATGAGGATGGTGACCTCGGGCCAGTATACGGAAAACAGTGGCGTTCATGGGAAGGTCCACGTGGAAAA
>JBIIYC010000203.1:0-4397 GCA_044347025.1 Bdellovibrionota bacterium | reverse complement strand
TAATTATTCAATGGAGGGTCGCCTCTCCATCCTGCAGTTTCTTACCACAGGGTACGCTCGCCCTAACGACTGGCTGCTTCAGATGTTCCCCAACCTCTTCAAGCTCTTCTGCCTGCTCTCGTTTGTTGTCTTCGGGAATTGTATCCGGGCGATATATCGGTCATCGATAACGTCTGCAGTCCTGATCGCTGCAGTCTGCATTCCGCTCCTGCTTGGATCATTTATCGTAGCCCTTTCGCTCACCGAGGTATGCTTCGCGGGAAGCTCCGACCAGGTAATCACATTCTTCCGCTCATTCGTTGGTCGTTAACCCGCATATTCCATGAAGCCAGCCACTGCGCGCGTCGATAATGGTGCTTTTTTGGCGCTCTCGCTACGACGCTTTATGCACAATGCTGATTAAGCGGAAAGTTACGCATTCTTTGCAGCCGCGAACCCCTTCGGAAGCTTTGTCATCGCGAACTCAAGCGGCTCACCACAGTGCGCCGCCGATATAAAGCCCGCCTCGAATGCTGATGGAGCGAAATACACCCCCTCATCAAGCATCGCCTTAAAGAAGGCAATAAAGGCGTTTTTGTCGACGCGCTCGGTATCTCGGTACGAATGCACCGGTTCGGAGGAGAAGAAGAAACCGAACATCGTACCCACTGCATCGGCTTGAATGGGAAGCCCACAGGCGCGGGCATATTCACGCATCGCCATCACCAATTGCTGTGCAGCCTCCGCGGTTTTGCCAAACACACCGGGCTTACTCCACTCCTCAAGGGTCGCCATACCCGCCACCATGGCGAGTGGATTTCCTGAAAGCGTGCCTGCCTGGTACACCGGACCAAGGGGAGCGAGCAGCTCCATAATATCTCGGCGTCCACCGAAGGCTCCAACCGGTAGACCTCCACCGATAACCTTGCCCAGCATCGTGAGATCAGGAGTTACTCCGTACAGGCCCTGGGCTCCACGGAGGTCAACTCGAAATCCGGTCATCACCTCGTCGAAAATCAATAAGGAGCCGTGGGCCTGCGTGATGCGTCGTAGCCCCTGCAAAAATCCGTCCTGCGGAACCAGGAGACCACAATTCCCAACTACCGGTTCGACGATGACTGCGGCGATCTCCGATCCACACTCTGCAAAGAGACGATCAACCGATTCGAGATTATTGTATTCGGCAACAAGAGTATCGCTGACCGCGGAGGCTGGTACTCCGGCACAATCTGGGAGTCCAAGCGTTAGAACTCCGGAGCCAGCTTTGGCGAGCAGAACATCTGCATGTCCGTGATAACACCCCTCGAACTTCACAAGTTTCTGGCGCTTGGTAAACCCTCGAGCAAGGCGGATAACAGCCATGCCCGCCTCAGTGCCCGAGTTCACAAACCGCATCATCTCCATCGAAGGGAACAACGCCTGAACAACCTCTGCCAACCGCCACTCAAGATCGTGACATGCACCGTAGCTGGTTCCGCGCTGCAGCTGCTTTTGCAACGCCTCGACAACGGCCGGATGGGCGTGCCCAAGCACGAGAGGTCCCCAACTATTTATGAAATCAACGTAGCGGTTTCCATCTACATCGACGAGGTAGGCACCCTCTCCAGACTCGACGATAAAGGGATCCCCACCCACCGATCGAAATGCTCGAACAGGGGAGTTCACTCCCCCTGGGAAATAACGACTGGCTTTAGCAAAGATATCGCGGGATTTGGATTGAGTTCTCATAGGGAGGGGTATACCACACCCTCCCTCCGTTTTGAACGAGAACGAGCCTATTCGCTCTTTTCAGATATCGTAGGATCAGAACCGAGGTCCATTTCGCGAGCGTCGGATATACCATCACCGTCCGTATCAGCGTGCAGCGGATTCGTACCGGCAACCATCTCACGATCGTCCTTCAAACCATCTCCATCGGAGTCGACAACAGAGGGGTTCATCCCCTTCTCTTTCTCAAAATCATCGCTCAAACCGTCACCATCGGCATCCTGGTACAGATCTCCCGCTGCAAGAGGGTTACCACCTGAGAGCACCTCCGCGCCATCGAGCTTCCCATCACGGTCGGAGTCTTCCGACGATTGATTCGTGCCACGCTGCGTCTCCTCGGCCACGCTTAACCCATCGAGATCTCCGTCAACGGCACGCATCCTGATCTCGATCCGAGTAACCGTCACGTTTATAGGGGTTGAGGAGCCATCGCGTCCCTCCGAGCCACTATCTTGCTCCAAGTCATCGGAGTATCCATCGCCATCTGAATCAACCCAGGCTCCCGAAGCGTCCTTCTGGAAGGCGCCACCGAGCCAGTTATCTACCCCGCTTCCACCCGTAGCAGCTCCGGCAACGGAGTCTTGGGACTTAGAGTCGAGCCGCGAAAGCTCCGTGAACAGATTCGTGTCGTCAAAGGCCTGATCGGTATCGGGGCTCTCGTCTGGCGTAGCAGCACTCTCAACCGGGGTTGCTGTGACAGAGCCCGTCACCTGAGGGCTCTGCGTGCCGGTGACCGTTGCACTTCCGGTCGGCGTAATAGAGCCGGTCGGTGTTACCGAAGCCTGTGGAGTTATCGACGCTTGCGCCGCGAAGTTGTAGTTCTCTTGGCACGCATCCGTGCCACTCACTACCACGCCAAGCGACACCAAGACCAAGCCGCCCGCTACTCTATCGAGGAGGGAACTCTTTTGCATACGACACCTTTTTTACCGCGCAAGTTATAGAACGTGTTGATGCTAGCGCGACCGAGGCAATCAAAAAAGGGTTGATTATTGTCAAACCTATCTCAAAAGTAGCAGCTACCTCTGCAGAACCACTTCTCCGAGAGGTTCAATAGACTCTTTTCAACTCACCGACCCGGAGATTGTGGGCGGAAACCCAGTTAGTGGGGGCTAGGTCAGTGCTCAGTAGCTGCCGGTGTCGCGATCGAAGCGATGTAGCTCAACAACGATTCCATATCGTCGGGATTCTCACTCTTGGTAAGGTACCCCACCCCGCCGTACTGGGCGACCTTTTCGGCCACATCCGGCAAGCGGTTAGAGCTCGTTGCAACAACCGACGGACCGATCTCCGAGATCTGCTTCAGAAGGCTCAATGCCGACGATATACAATGTAGATCCAGCAGCACCACCGATGGCTGCCAGTTCGCAGTTACCTCAAGAACCTCAGTCGGGTCCGACACCAACCGACATTCAACCGTGAAGTCTGGGTTATACATCCCTGCCACCTCGCGTAGCTGCTCGAAGTGCTCCTGCTGATCGTCGACCACAAGGAGACGGATCTCCTTGCGTGCCGAAAAACTTGGATGTGGGTCACCCGGGATAAAAGCCATCGCTATCTCTAAACTGTGGGTGGCGATGTACCACCCTGCTATAGGAGCTATCGGCAGATTCCCCCCGGCCTTGACCCTCATTTTCCAAAGAGACCGGATCTTAGCCCCTTACCCCAAAAAAAGAGGTTGCCATTTCTATTCTTTTTGCATATGGTACACCTATCAACAGCGCCAACGAGGGCCGCAGACTACCTATGAAACCCAAGAAACAGATTACTGATGCACCCGGATTCCAAACAAACACACTGGCACCGGTTCAACGACAAACACTTGAATTTCTGCGCAATTTTCTCGCCGAGAAAGGGTATGCTCCCTCGCTGAAGGATATTGCCGAGTTCATAGGGGTAAAATCCCCGTCCACCGCCCACTTTCACCTAGAGCGCCTCGAAAACAAGGGTTTCATACGACGCGGCACAGATGGAATGCTTGAGCTGCTAGACCGAGTTACACCTGAACTAGGACCAACCGCCGTTCCCTTGGTCGGGGTGATCGCTGCGGGGCGACCGATTGAGGCTATCGAGCAATCAACCACTATCGAGATCCCTCCCAGCATGATCGATGGTCGTGGTGAGGTGTACTGCCTTGAGGTGAGCGGGAATTCCATGATCGACGAGCACATCTGCGATCGCGACATTGTGGTGATCAAGAAACAAGACTCCGCCGAGGATGGACAGATCGTGGTGGCCCTCCTAGAAGATGGGGGAGCAACTTTAAAAAGATATCGCCGATTAAAGAGCGGTCAGGTTATGCTCATACCCGCAAATCCTTCGATGCAACCCATAACGGTCGACAAAGTTACGATCCAGGGTCGTCTCATCGGGGTCATCCGCGAGTTGCACTAAATTGATTCGCACCACGCGCACAGTTGTGCACGTGCTAGAAGAAACAAATTTGTCTAAGAAGGAAAAATAAGGAGATACCAATGGAACTATACGGAAGAGACGACGATAACGAGAACTCCGGCGAAAAGGGTAAAGCACTTACCTCCGCGATCTCCCAACTAGAGAAGAAGTACGGTAAGGGTGCGATCATGAGCCTCGGCAACTCCGTATCGGAGAAGATCGAAGCGCTCTCAACTGGAAGCCTCACCCTCGATATC
>JBIIYC010000061.1:0-14540 GCA_044347025.1 Bdellovibrionota bacterium | reverse complement strand
TCCTTTACGGTATATTCGGTTAACGGCCAGATCGTAGCGGCGGGAGCGCTGATCAATTACGGGGAGAGTTGTGAACTCGCAAAGCTGTGCACCTTGCCGCGCTTTCAGGCGCGTGGTCGCGCTCGAGCGCTCGTACGATCGATCCTTGATCGGGCTAAAGACTCCGGAAAACGGTCGGTATTCGCACTTACTGTAAATTCGTATGTGGGAGAGTTCTTTGAGCGAGTTGGATTCAAACCAGTGCCACGGGAATCTCTTCCTGCAGAGTGGAAGGCGGGGTACGATTTTAGTCGAGATTCGAAAGCGTACGAGTACGTGTTCTAGCTCTAGGAGGAGGGCGAACAACGAGTTCCTGCTGCGCGGCTATACTACACTGATGGGTAGCCTAAGCGGTGCCTTAACTACTCCGCAGCAGACGACGGTTTGCTTTCATGCGGTAGCGTTAGCTCATCCTCGAAGGGTGATTCAACGACCATCTCTTTTCCAAAGATCGGGTGTCGAAAGGAGATATAGTGCGCGTGAAGAAAAAATCTCCGAGACGAGGTCACAATAGGCGGGAGTGAGCGGGTTGAACCGTATAGCGAGTCTCCTATCAGCGGAACGCCAAGATGTGCCGCGTGAGCGCGCACTTGGTGTCGTCGTGCAGGAGACGCTGACGCTATCAGTATCGTGACGTTGTGAAGTGGGATGTGAAGGTGAGGGGTATACTTCGTTGTCCCCTCGAGGGCGCGGGCCCATGCAGGTGGGCGCCGCTCGTAGACCTTTACCTTATGGGCGCCACGATGCGGTGAGCCGATAAATGAGGTTATCGCGAAATCTTTTGTAACCCGACCCTCGACGAGCAGCGCGTATTTTTTGTGGACTTCTCCGTTAAGCGCTTGGCGGTAGAGCTTCTCCCACACACTGCGGGTCGTTGCACCGAGAAGGATTCCACTTGTCTCTTCGTCGAGACGATTGACGAGTCCGGCATCGCCAGACTTCTCACTCGCCTGGGCAAGTGAGGGAGTGGCTCGTAGAAGCTCGTCGGCTATCGACCACCCGCCCCCTTTTCGAAGCTGGACAGAATGTGCCCCGGCCGGCTTGTACACCGCGAATACATCACCATCGTTGAAGAGATACCGTAGAGACATGGCAGCTAGGATATTGCATGTATCGGTTTTGGGGGAGGGCAAAAGCGCGTAGATGTGGCTGCATCCTCCGCGCGTCGCCCCTAGGCCGCCCGCATCGTCTGGTGTAACGATAATCGCTCATGGAGCGCAGCACTCCATGGGGTTGCCGCGGTAAGAAGATCCTCAGGCCGCCCAGCAAAGATGACGCGTCCACCGGCTGCTCCGGGACCTGGCCCGAGTTCAAGTACCCAATCCGACTGCGCGATAGTATCGGCGTCGTGCTCGATAACGATGACTGAGTGCCCCTGCTGTACCAGGGCGTGAAGCGCTTTTAGAAGAAGTGCTACGTCGAGGCGGTGAAGACCCGTTGTTGGCTCGTCGAGAACGTACATCGTATGTCCCTTGCGAGAGAGGTGAAGCTCTGAGACGAGCTTGAGACGCTGACTCTCTCCTCCGGAGAGTGTTGATGATGGCTGTCCAAGGGTAAGGTATCCGAGCCCAAGCTCACACGCGATAGCACATACTTGATGGATCTTTCGGTGATTGATGAAGACCGTTCGAGCATCCTCAAATGTCAGCTGTAAGGTCTGACTTATCGAGAGGTCTCGGTA
The DNA here is from genome assembly GCA_044347025.1 of Bdellovibrionota bacterium. GTDB lineage: Bacteria > Bdellovibrionota_C > UBA2361 > UBA2361 > OMII01 > OMII01. Next base: position 12,820 of record JBIIYC010000061.1, on the reverse strand, counting down.
TCTGACAGAATCTGCCTCAATCGTAAACCGGCTCCCGTTACAGCTCTCACACAGCACCTTTGCCTCAGCGAGAAAGCTCATCTCAAGGGTCAATTCCCCCTGGCCCTTACAGGTAGGGCATCGTCCCTTGCCCGTGTTGTGTGAGAAAAAGCTTGGCCCCCACCCACGCGATTTGCTTTCCAGGGTCTCTGCAAAGATCTTCCGAATCTCGTCCCAGATGCCGAGGTATGATGCTGGAGTTGAGCGCGACGTCTTACCGATCGGTTGTTGGTCTACTACCAACAGTCGGTCGATTCCAATTGGTGTTTCAACGATGCCACAAGGAGTCTTATGTACGCCGGGCTTTGCAGTGTTACCGCTCAGCGCCTCGACGATGATGCCGTGGACAAGCGAGCTTTTTCCAGCGCCTGAAACCCCTGCGACCGTAACGAGGCTCTTCAAAGGAATGTCGATAGAGATGTTCTGCAGGTTGTTCTTGGAGGCGTTTCTGATAGAGAGCTGCTCCTGCGAGGTAGACGGGGTCTCTTTGAATGTAAGGGGAGTGGCGAGCGCCCGGCCGGTGGCTGAGCGTGGCGCATGGCTCGCCTCGCTGGTTTCGCCTTGAAACACGATCTCACCACCGTGCGTGCCTGCTCCAGGGCCCACATCAATAATGTGCTCCGACGCCAGAATATTGTCGACCTCGTGCTCGATCTGAATGACGGTGTTGCCTCGATTCTTTAGTTCAACAAGTTTTGAGAGAAGTCGCTTGTTGTCGGCTGGATGTAGGCCGGCGCTCGGCTCATCGAAGATGTAGGTCACACCAGTGAGTGGTGAACCCATCGCTGTTGCGAGCCGGAGGCGTTGCAGCTCTCCATTTGAAAGCGTTGCGCACTCCCGATTTAACGAGAGGTGATCGAGACCAAGACTCACGAGTGTGGTCAGCCGACCATCTAGTTCGCGAGCAATCGGTTCGACGATCTCCTTGGTGCTAGTGTCTGCGGAGAGTCGCTCAAGGTAGGTATGGAGCTCGTTGGCGGAGGCGCAGGTGAGCTCGTGTATATTTTTGTCGAAGAGTCGAATGTTACGTCCGATCTCATGGAGTCGGCTCCCGTCGCACTCAGGGCACACTTTATTCTTCACGACGCCGTAGCCATCACACTTCTTGCAGCGTCCACGTCGGGAGTTAAATGAAAGATCTTCCGGATCAGGCTTGAAGAATCCTCGCTGGCAGATCTGACACGTTCGCTGCGAGCTAAATACCCGCTCTTCATCGCCAAAGGTCACAATGACTGTTCCGCCGCCGATACTGAGAGCTTGTGATACCCCCTCAACGATTAGATCCAGGGGGAGATTTTTGACGTTAAAGCGGGCCGTAACAAACTCAATCGTGTGGATCTTAGTTTTTGGAAGCCCTTCCTCTACAAATCTCGAGGGAGCGGAGAATACGCCATCGACACGAACCTCACCGATCTCTGTTTCTAGAGCGCGCTCAAATATGCCACGATGGTGCCCCTTCTTCATGGTAATGACCGGCGCAAGAAGGCGAACTACGCCTGAGTAGTTTTGCTTGATGTGTGCAGCGATCTGCTCGGCCGAGAGTGGTGATACCGACTGCTCCGGATGATCTGGACAGAATTGGACACCGATCTTGGCGTAGAGGAGCCGGAGAAAATTGTAGATCTCGCTCATCGTTGCCACTGTAGAGAGAGCCGACGGCTGAAACGTGTGCTGATAGACACAGATAGTCGGTTGAACATTTCGGATGTCGTCGATGTGTGGCTTCTTTAATTCTTTAATAAACTGGCGGGCGTATGGTGAGAGACAATCGAGGTATCGACGTTGCCCCTCAGCGTACAAGATGTCCTTCGCGATGGTGGATTTGCCCGAGCCAGATACGCCGGTAAGAGTAATAAGTGTATCGAGTGGAATAGAGAGCGATACGTTTTTCAGGTTGTGCTCTTGGGCGCCGACAATCTCAATACTCGTATCGCGCGGAGCCGGGAGCGGAATAGCGGTAGAGCCCTTCTTTGCGCGCGGCTTGGGCGTGCTCTTGGAGTAGTCTTTGACGAACTGAGCAAGATACGCAGCTGTGAGGCTTCTCGACTCTTGCCGAGCGGTGCTGTCTGAAACGAACTCCGCTGGTGTTCCTTCCTTCACAACCTCACCACCTTTGTATCCACCTTCTGGCCCTAGATCGATGATCCAATCGGCTGCGGCGATGAGGCGTAGGTTGTGCTCAACGCAAAGAATGGAGTGCCCTTGATCGCGTAGGAACGCAAACAGAGAGATCAGCTTCTCGACGTCTCGAACATGGAGTCCGGTTGTTGGCTCATCGAAGAGAAAGAGCGATTTTCCTCGCCCACCCTCAACGATGTGAGGAACAAGCTTGAGTCGCTGTGCCTCACCGCCGGACAGTTCGCTTAACGGGTGTCCGAGGGTAATGTGCCCCAACCCGAGTTGTCGGAGCACTCGACACACTGTGGCGATATAGAGTTCATGAGCGAAGAACTCTCCGCATGCGTCAACGCTCATCGTGAGGATCTCGTGGACGTTTTTGCCTTTGTAGGAAACCTCAAGCACGGGAGCCTGAAATCGCATTCCGAGACACGATTCGCACTGGATGAAGACATCGCTTAGGAACTGCATGTCCTCGCGGATGAATCCTGCACCCTCGCAGGTAGGACATCTGCCGGCATTCACGTTAAACGAAAAGGATGATTTGCTGAGCGATCTCGTCTTAGCTTCGTCCGTTGCAGCCAGAAGCTCTCGGATACGGTCCCATATCTTTGTGTATGTTGCGATATTGGCTCGGGGAGTTTTTGAGAGCGGACTTTGATCGACTAGGAGAACTTGCTGTACGTTCTCGAATCCACGCACTGAGGCATCAAGGGTTATCTCCCCTGGAATAACTCCTTTATACAGTTCATACGCCGCCTGAATAACCTCAGTCAGCAGTGAACTCTTGCCGCTACCCGAGACACCGGTGAGGCACACAAAGGCGTTGAGAGGGATATCGAGATTTATTGCTTTAAGATTTCGGTTCCGCGCATCTCTGATCTCAAGCTTGGTCGCGAATGAGGGGCGATGATCGGCTAGGGTAAACGGCGCCATTCCGGGGCCAGACCAACCAGCTTGGCTTCCAAAGTAGGTGACCGAGCCGCCGCGCTCACCGGCTTCAGGACCAAGTTCAAGAATTGCGTCCGCAGCCCGGAGGCAATCCGGATCGTGCTCCACGACGGTAAGTGAGTTCCCTCGGTCGGAAAGGTCTCGCAGAGCTTTAATAAGCGCCTCGGTGTCCCGAGCGTGCAAACCCACCGAGGGTTCATCGAGCACGAACTGCGTTGAAATAAGATTGCTTCCGAGTGCTGAGACCAGGTTCACTCGTTGCGTCTCACCACCGGAGAGGGTACGCGATTGTCGATCGAGGGTAAGGTACGGGAGTCCGAGTTGAACAAGATACTCAAGACGCGCCACGATGTTTTTACACACGTCATCGAGCTGTCGGGGGAGTTGCTTCGCTGCCCGGAGCTCCTTACGCAGATCGATGAGCCATGGCAGCAATGCTTCGAGTGGAAGAGCGGACGCCTCTGCGATCGTAATCCCCTTTACTCGGTAGGCTAGAGCATCCGCTTTGAAACGAGTGCCGTGACACGAGGGGCAATCAACCTGTCCACGGTATCGCGCCAAAAATACTCGGACGTGCATCTTGTATTTCTTTCGTTCGAGGTACGCGAACCAAGGATGGATACCGATAAATGATCGGGACTTGGTATTAAATATCAGCTCCTGTTGCTCCTTGGAGAGTGAAGACCACGGAACATCTGTTGGGATATCGTTCGTTTTACAAAATGCTAGAAGATCCCTGAACTCTCCAGCTGCGGCATTGCCGCGCCAGCATTCAACCGCATGGTTCCGAATGGTTTTTGAGTGATCGGGAACGCAACGATTCGGGTCGATGACGAGAACTTTACCAAATCCGGTGCATTCAGGGCACGCGCCGATGGGGTGATTGTATGAGAAGAGTGCTGGTCGAGGACGTTCAACGAGAACGGCGCCATCGCCACACTGGTACTGTGTTGAAAACACATACTGCTCAAAACCATGAGAAACCGGGCGAGACTCTCCCTGCGCCGTGAAGCGAGCGAACGATTTCCCGGCGCGCTGTCGCTGTTCTATGATCTGGACGAGACCACCTCCAATCGAAAAACATTGCTCAAGGGAGTCGCGTACCTGTTTCGGAGTGAAGCCTCGCGCGCGACACCGGTCAATAACCACCACAACGTCTTTGAGACGCTTAGGCGGCGGGGCATCTTCAAACGCAACCAGGCTCGCGGTCTTGGGGTCAAAGTATCGGGAGTATCCGAGGATCTGTAGCCGGTCGATCAGCTCCTTCTTGTTCTTGGTGAGCACTCCCATCAGAAACGTGGCGTCAGGCTTTGTGGCGCACCACTTCTCTAAGAGCGAGGTTAACGAGGGCGCATCCCAGCGAGTGAGAGGGAGCCCGCAGGTTGGACAAACCGGAGTTGCCACGTTGCTCCACACGATTTTAAGAAAATCGTTCACATCGGTCATAGAACCAACGGTGGAGCGTGAATTTAAGATCCTGGTTCGTTGCTGAATTGCGATAGCGGGTCGAACGTTACTGATGAGGTCGACTTTAGGTCGCTTCACCTTATCGAAAAACTGTCGGGTGTAAGGAGAAAACGTCTCGATGTACCTACGCTGGCCCTCGGCGTATATGGTATCGAATGCGAGCGATGATTTGCCTGAGCCGGAGAGTCCAGTAATACCGACAAACGTGTCGTGAGGAATCGTGATGTCGATATCCTTGAGGTTGTTCTCGCGGGCTTTGTGAATAGAGAGGGAATTCTTCGTCGACATCGGGGCTTAGTCTAGCGCCGAGAAGCTTTGGGCAGCAATACAACTGGCACTCTATTCGCGGCCACTCGTGCGGATTTGCACCCCTCGCACTGCTGGAGAAAGCGACTTCTCCTGTAGCCTCGACAGAGGGTTCGGGGTAAATGATGACTGTATGCTACCAAATTGCCGAATGTTTTTCTGCCAAGTGCTATGTGTTGTCGCAGCGCTCCTCTGTGCTCCGGGGGATCGGGCCTACTCTGAGGGCAAGGCTGACCTCTGCTCGCTATCATCGGTCGCACTGAAGCATGCGAGCGCACTTCGGGGGCTTTCGATTATGAAGCCCGTTCCCTGTGCCGTGCAGGATCAAAAGGCGGTTCAGGCTTTTATCGAACAGACGATACAGAGAGACCTTGCCCCACAAAAACTTGAGATGGAAGAGCTCGCTTTTCGGGCTATCGGGATGATCCCGGATGACTACGATTATGCGAAAGGACTCGTACAGTTTCTTGTCAGTCAGCTTGGAGGATATTACGACCCGCGTGAAAAGCGATTCGTGATGGCTGCGTGGCTTCCTGCCATAACGCAAGAAACGGTTGCGGTGCACGAATTAACCCATGCGCTGCAGGACCAGCACTATGCACTTGAAAATTTCCTTGATCCGAAGTCTGACAACAGCGATGAAAGCCTCGCCCACTCGGCTCTGATAGAAGGTGATGCTACGGCTGTTATGATAGATAACGAGCGCAAGCATCGAGGTCTTCCGCCGCTCAAAGTTGAAAAGAACATCGACTCGCTGATCTTGCAGCAGGTGTTAAGTCTCAATCTCGGCGCGCAGGGTGGGGTTCCCGACAGCCTCAAAGCGATCCTTGTATTCCCGTACACAAGTGGCTTGCGATTCGTGCAGGCAATTCTTCGGCGTGGTGGATACCAAGCGCTTGATAGTGTCTATCGAAATCCCCCAGCAAGCTCTCGCGAGATTCTGCATCCCGAAGAGTACCTTGCGCATTCTGTTGTCGTTCGCATCCCGACCGTTCAAGAGGTGAGTGAGGGACGATCTGCGGTGTACTCGGATGTGCTGGGGGAGTTCTCAATATCGAGTCTTTTTTCAAATAGCGCGAAAACTCGGGCCAAAGGCGTGCAGGCGGCGGTGGGATGGATTGGGGACCGACTCGCTATCCTCCCGAACGAAGGTGCCGAACAAGAGGTTGTCTGGCTCACCCGATGGCAATCAGAGGGCGATGCAAAGGAGTTTTACGAGACGTATCGCGAGTATGTAGGCGATCGGTATGGGATAGCTTTCGATGACCGACTTGCCGGTGTCGCGCCAAAAAAGAGGATGTCGGCTACCGTGTTCAGGAATGAGGTGCGAATCCGAGCCTTGGTGCAGAAGCCTTGAGGTTTTTGATCCTCTCAGACGTCTCGCTTGATATCCGTAGAGCGCGGGTGCCTGGCCCCCTCTGGATTCAGATGCTGCGGTCCAATCTTGACTAAGCATGGGCCTTGGCCCACTCTCGCCACATGAGAATTCGAGTTGCCTCCCACCAATATTGGCTGCGTCCCGTCTCCTCGTTCGCAGAGTTCAAAAACCAGGTTTCGGCGGTCGTACGAACCGCAGCAGACTATCGCTGCGCGCTGCTGGTATTGCCGGAGTACTATTCGCTGCAGCTCCTGACGACGACATCGCAGACGCTCTCTATTAGGGAGCGTGTTCGGGCTGTTGCCGGCTTGGCCGACGAGGTCAAGGAGATGTTCTCGGCGCTGGGTCGCGAGACTGGCATGTACGTTGTCGCCGGCTCTATGCCAGTAATTGAGGGAAATGGGCTCTATAATGAGGCGTTGCTCTCCACACCTACGGGGGCTCTCCACACTCAGAAGAAGATTCATATGACCCGTTTTGAGTCCGAGGGATGGGGGATGATTGGAGGCGATTCCCTGGCTATCTTCGATGCTGAGATCGGAAAGCTCGCCATTACCACCTGTTATGACGTTGAGTTTCCGGAACTCGTTCGGCCTGCGGCTCTGGCAGGAGCGCAGATATTTGCGGTGCCTAGCTGCACAGATGATCAGGCCGGATACTATCGAGTTCGGTATTGTGGGCAGGCTCGGGCTATTGAGAACCAGGTCTATGTGATTCAGGCGTCAACCGTTGGGGGCCTCCCAGATGTGGTTGATTGCGCGATTAATTACGGCCAGGCAGCGATTATGGCCCCCTGCGATGTGCCTTTTGCGCCGCGCGGAGTCGTTTGTGAGGGAACCGCCAATATCGAAACCACGATCATCGGTGAGCTCGATATGCAGTTGCTGGTCGAAACCAGAACCGATGGAACCGTTCGTACCTTCCGAGATGCACAGAATGCACCGCAGGTTCGAATTCATACGGTAGCCGAAGTTCGATAATTCTGCGCTCCTATTTGCGTAGCGCGAACGGTCGAAGTATGGTGCGGGTCCACTTTTTTCGGAGATGTTTGTCATGGTCACAGCAGTATCTCGGAATTCACATCCTTGTCCCACAGCGGCGGCGCTTGTAGCTCCTCAGGCACCGGAGCTCTCTCGTACAGTGGTAGCGCTTGCGACAGGACTTGGAGCGCCTATTGTAGAAGATTTAGAGCATATTACCTCGGCGAATCGCTCAATCTTGGCGGTTTACCACGAGCAGGGACCGGCTATGTATGGACAGCTCCCAACATTGGTCGGAGTCGCTTTTGTCGATGTTAGTGGAGTTCCAGAGAGTGCTCTGCTGGAGGTGTCTTCGTCTCTAGTTGCTCCGTATCAGGGCGGTGGATTGTATGGCGAGAGTCGCTTTGGGGTTGGATTAGTCGTTTCCGATCCTGCTACTCGATTAGCGCACTATGGAGAGCGCTCGGAGCAAGAGATCTGCTTGGATGAGAGAGCGTGGGCGCGCAGGGAATGGGACGGAATCGTTTCTCCCGATAGATTCGAGCGTTTGGCTGGGTGGATCTTCTCCCTCGGCCAGCCGGGGCTCGTTTGGGGTGTCTCAAGTTGTAATTATCATGCCTCTATAGCGCGTAGGTGGATCGGCGGTTGCAAAGGCTGAGAGCTCTCGGATCGCGTTTCTGCGCAGAGCTTCTTGGGGCGTTACGGTGGAGACATCGTAGCGCCCCAGTTTTTTGAGGTCTGCTCCTCAGGAGTTTTTTGCTTGTCGACGAAAAATGGGTTCAGAAATAAAACAAGCCTGCCCTGACAGAGTTCACTCGCTGCGGACGAACAATCGCAAGTGCTTGTACGATGCTGGCGTCTGACGCTCGAAGTAAAAACTCGTGATTCACCCAGTTTTTCGGCGTTTTTTTAAGCCAGTGAAAGTTGCTGAATGTGTCTCTGAGTTTGCTCGTATTTCTGTCGTTCGTCCGCTGTCGCAGAGGTTCAGCTCAGGAGAACGTCAAAAAAAGATTCGCGAGCCAAAAAAAAAATAGCTTGGGTGTTGCATAGCTAGCCACTTTGCCTCATAAGAGGGGGGAAACGAGGCTACCGCCAGATACAAAAAGTCAGTCAAGGCTTTAAGGAGGAAAAAGAGAGGAATTGGGAGCGAACTTTAATCAAGGACCTCAAGAAGTTTTTGAGGGTGGTCGTGTAGCGCCAGGGGTTATTCGTGCATCTACAGCACAGGCTCCCGGATTAAATCCCCAAAGTCGTACCCCGGAAGGTCGATCCTCTCCCTCCTCAGGTGAACCGAGTAGGCCATCGCCTTCGACGCAGTTCAAAAACCCCAGCAACGCCTCCACTCTTCACCACTCAGGAGCGTTTGGTGAAGCTTCTTCATTAAACCTACCGCAAGCAAGCCAGGAGCGATTCTCTGATCTTGGTTCCTTTCTCAGGGCTACAGGTCATGAGGTAATCAAGCTCAAAGAGCGTGCTCTTGCTGGCGCCATGTACTCAGACCTAAGCGGCGCTGTTCCAGATGATCGAGGTATTCGTCGGGGCTCTGCTGCTGCTGTATGGACGCTATTTGAGCGAGCGTACGATGCTTGTGAGAAGGTATTTTGTGATGAGAACGAAGGGCTCAGCAAGGCTCGCGTATTCGAGCGTCTCCTCGATGAGGCAAGCACATGGGACTTTATTTTAGTGGCTCATCCGGAAACCCTTACTATTGCAGCAGGATATGTAATTCACACCGGGGAGTTTGACGGCACGGCATTTAGTATCGCTGAGTATGTTTGGGTAGATCCAGAGTTTCGACGAGTTGGACTTGGTGCATGCTTCGTCGATTTCATGATGCAGGAGCTACGCACGCAGGGAGTGGATATCCACTTCGGTGAGATCAAAGATCCGTGTCTTGATACTCTCACAAAAGGTTCCTCGTCGGGCGTCCCAGGAGTAGGGGTAGACCCAAAGCAGCAGTTTGCGTTTTGGAAAAAACAGGGCCGTCTCTTGGTTGATACTATGTGGCCACAGCCGGCTCTGTTGCCCGGAGATCAGGAATCCCTAAGTGAGCAGTTAACTGCATTGCCTCTTGGTTCATCTTGCGCGGAGGTAAGTCCACGACTGCTGCTTGCTGTCTGGGATGCAAAATATGGAGCCGATACCTGGGAACCGCGGACAGTGGAGGAGCTTGGAATTCTAAAGACGCGGGCAAAATTAGAGCAGTGGTTGAAACCGTTTTGCGAGGAGCAGATTAATGTTCCTCTTATCCCGCTCGACCAGACTCGTCAGTGGACGCAGGAGCAGTGCGGTTTCGGAGAGAGCTAAGCCGGGGCTTAGGTTTGCCGGCGTATCTGCCAACGGAGTGCTTTATCGGACCTCCCCCGCCACAATCCGATCGACCTCCGCCATGTCGATCGGCTTGGTAAGGTGCGCTGAACAGCCGGCATCTAGCGCCTTTCGTTTATCCTCTTCCGTGCCCCAGCCGGTCACCGCGGCGATAAATGGCTCGGCGCCGTGAGGCATGCTGCGAATGTTTTTTGCCACCTCATACCCGCTCATATCTGGAAGTCCGATATCGAGAAATATGACCCGAGGGATCTTTGTGCGTACCGCCTCCAGGGCCTCGGCAGCGGTGCTGGCTATCGAGACGGAGTGTCCAGTCATACTCAGATATAGAGCGAGACTTTCAGCTCCATCGACATTGTCGTCAACGACGAGGATATCTTCGCTTGGCGGACTTTCAGGTTGTTGCATACGATTCGACGCTCCACTGGTTCCAGTAGTTGATGTATCGGTAGCTAGCGGTAGCCGGATAATAAAGGTGCTACCTTTGTTAGCGCCAGCGCTTTCGGCGTGAACGGTACCACCGTGTAGCGATACTAAGTTCTTTACGAGCGCGAGGCCGATACCGAGCCCTCCCTGAGCTCGGCCGATGGCTTGGTTTACTTGGCCAAACATCTCGAAGATGGCATCGAGCTTATCAGCCGGAATCCCTATGCCGGTATCAATAACTTTGATTATCACCTCGTTGTTCTCTCGTGTTGCAGTGAGAGAGATCCTTCCGCCGTGTGGGGTGTATTTAGCTGCGTTAATCAGGATGTTACTCACGATCTGTGCCAGTCGGATTGGATCTCCGTGAAGCATAAGAGGTGATTCCGGTAGTGAGATTGCAATGGTGTGCTTGCCGGCGTCGATCGCGGGTCTGCTTCCTTCTACTGCAGCATCGATAACACTTTGAAGGGAAACGTCCTCCATCTTTAATTCAAGTGCGCCGCGGGTTATGCGAGATACATCGAGGAGATCATCGATAAGGTGCACCATGTGTGAAAGTTGTCGCTCCATCATGTCACGAGCTTTATCTGCCACGGGACCAGCAGGAGCACTCTTTAAGATCTCTAGACCGGTGCGAATGGGAGCTAAGGGATTTCGTAATTCGTGAGCGAGTGTGGCTAGAAATTCATCTTTCCGTTTGGCGGCTGCTTTTTGTTCTTCACGGATTGCGTGGGCCTCACTGATATCGGCGTGGATCCCGATCGCTCGAATCGGGGCTCCGGTTGAATCTCGACTTACAACTCTGCCTCGGTCGAGCACCCACAGCCATGTGCCGTCCTTCTTTCGGAGCCGGTGCTCACACAGGTACTCCGGTGTCTCACCCTTTAAATGTTTGTCTAGAACCTTGAGCACTCTGGGCATATCGTCTGGGTGCACGAGTCGCTCCCAGGATGACACGTTCGGCTCGATCTCATCGTCTGCGTAACCGAGCATCGATGCCCAACATCCACCGAATTGAGCGCGACCACTTGGAATGTGCCAATCCCAAATGCCGAGCGACCCGGCTTCTAAGGCAAGGGCAAGCCGCTCTCCATCTCTGAGTGCGACGTGATTCGGTTCGGTATCGTCACTGGGATTATGAGAGGACGCCCCGCGTGATTCGTCAGGAGCGCTTGCTACGTCACTGGTACCAAAGCGGAACTGTTTCCGGAGGAACAGTATACCGAGAAGAACTACGAGTATGAGGAGGGGAACCCAAGGCGGTGCGATTCCGAATGCGGAGTGGAGCACGAGGGCAAGCACCGATCCAAGCACCACCGATACGATAATAGTGCGGGTCGCGGTGTCTGGATACGGAATGGGGCCTCGTGTTTCGTAATCCGGTATTGAGCGAAGCATGTGACCCTTTTGAGACTAAATGTGTACGCTTAGCTCATTATCTGTAGAGCAGATAATGACCAAGGATCGATCATTATAGATGGGCATGTGCATGATCCTAAAAACGGCAGGTACGTATGATAGAGTTTGTTCGCCTCAGTAGAGAGTGAATCACTCCATTTCGGAGCAGTGTCTCGTGAGTGCAAAGTAGATCGATATGATCGGCATCATGAAGGCTATGATATGCCACATTCCGCTTGAAGGGCCGACGCGAGAGTGCCGTACAGGTATCTGTAATTACTCGCTTGTAGCTTCTTTGGGGCGATCCGCGAGCTAGTGAGCAGGATCGCATCCGCTACTTCACCGTAGAGTGCGCGCAGCAGCGGTGGTGGAACTGGAGCCAGGGTAGGACGCCGGAGCAGGTTTCCGAGGGTCTTGGTGAACTCTCGGTTTGTTACAACCTCGGGGGACACGGCATTCACCGGACCTGAGAGCGTATCGGTGTAGATACAGTGCTCGATGATGCCAAGAAGATCCTCCATCGAGATCCAGCTCATAGCTCGGGCTCCGTAGCCGATGGTTCCACCAAGCCCAAGGCGGAAGATAGGAAGGAGTTGTTTGAGTGCTCCGCCGTATGGACTCAGCACCGTTCCGATTCGAAGATGCACAAGCCGACATGATGTGGAGGCGATAGATGACGACGCTTCTTCCCACCGATTGCAGACGGTAGCCAGGAAGTCCTCCCCGCTCGGGCACGTTTCATCGACGGTCGTTCCGTACGTGTTTCCATATACGCCGATTGCTGACGCCATGATCGCTACTCGTGGCGGCTGTGAGAGTCCTTGAATTGTGCGAGCGATAAGAGCAGATGTAGAGATTCGGCTTTCAAGGATCGCTTGTTTTTTTGCCGCGGTCCAGCGACCGAGAAGTGGTTCTCCAGCAAGATTAACCACGACATCGACGCCGTGAAACACGGCGGGATCAAGAACTCCTCGATTCGGCTCCCACGATAGTTCAGTCTCGTTCTGGGCTGGTCTTCGCACCAACGTTCGAACCGTGTGGCCAGCTGTCGATAAAAATGCAGAGAGCGCTTTACCTATAAACCCGGAGGCTCCCGCGATCAGAATTGTCTGCCGCCGCTCGTGGCTCCAGCGTGCATGGAGAGAGAGATCGGCGGCAAGGCGTTTGTGACGAAAGGAAAAAAGCCGTCGAAGTTCGCGTGTGAAGAGGAACGCCAACGGACTTCCATACCAGGGAAGACTGTATGAGACCTCATCAAGCATCGTGGTGCTTGCTGTCGTATCGCCGAGAAATCGGTGGCGATGGCGCCACGAAACAAAGGGACCAGAGACCTGTTCATCGCAAAACTCTTCGTTCTCGCGATACTCCGTGTGTTGAAGGTGCCAGGGGATTTGGAATGGTCCGATGACCGGCAGAGCGATCGTAACTG
>JBIIYC010000060.1:0-14614 GCA_044347025.1 Bdellovibrionota bacterium | reverse complement strand
CATGGAGCGCCTCTTGCAGCTCTGTCTTTGGATCTCGTGGCGTTACCGTAGCGATCTGATCGCCCAGAAGACGCTCAACACAGAGACGTGCTGCATCGTATCCACCCTCGCGATACACAGCGCCGAGAACAGCCTCCACAACATCTGCAAGAATCGACGAACGCTCAGCTCCACCACTGGCGAGCTCACCACGACTGAGCCGGATGAATTTACCAAGCTCCAACCTGCGCGCAATATCAGCGAGCGATGTGGTGTTGACCAGTGCCGCACGCATCTTTGAAAGATCACCCTCGTGAGCCTCTTGATGACGATCCAAAAGAAGATGTGCCACTGCGAGATCGAACACTGCATCACCGAGGAACTCAAGCCGCTCGTAGTCGCTCTTAACTCCTTTCAAATGAACAGAACGGTGCGTGAGCGCACGCTCAAGCCAGGCACGATCGGTGAAGGCGTATCCCAGACGCTCCTCAATCTCCCCGTAGCTGTCGCGACCGAGCGGTTCAGGTGCAGTACGGATCTGCTTCTTGTCAGTGGTAGTGGTAGTGTCAGAGGAATTTCTGACGATTCCGAATCTCATAGTGGGCTCCCATAATGTGAGCCTCACAATCACAAAAGCAGCCGCGGCCGAACGCCCATGGAAGCTCTCTTTGGTGATTGAGAGGTGATATCTTCAATAACAACCTCGGTACTTTACCAGAATGTACCGGCTATTCAAATACCAGGGGGCTCCCGGAGAGGCTCAAAAAGCGCCTAATTCATGCAACTTACAGCATCGCACCCAAAAATATCGCCTGCAGCCATGCGACGCCTACGTAAGTTACCTCGCACGCATCCGGGGCGGCTCAGGGTCATACGAGCTCATCTGGGCTAGTTCGTGCGCTGTTACGCTTGGGCGTGCGCGCTCATTTTCGGCCACGTGCAATCCCGGAATCCGAATTTTTTGACCGATTACAATCCCATCTCCCTTAAGGCGATTGATCTCTTTTAATTCATCGACCGAGCAGTGGTATCGACGCGCAAGAGCCGAGAGGGTATCTCCCTTTCGGACGATGTGAACACGAGCCTTTTCGCGTTGAGGTTCCTCATCTCGGTTAGTACCGCGCTTGGCGTCTTCGGTGTCGACAACCTGTTGATCACGCCCCTCCGGGACCGGAATACCCGCACATAGGCCTGGCTTAAACTCTGCTGCAACGCTCTTGAAGGCCTCAAAGGTCTTACGTCTTCCCGCCTTCGCGCACGCAGCTTCGGTCGATGCGAGGAGTCGTCCAGCCGCGTGGGGATCCTTCGCGGCGAGATACTCTAAAACGATAGCAGCCTCTTTGCATCTCCGATTGCAAAGCCCATCTTGCGAATGCGGATTAGCCACGAGCATCTGAAAGACCTTTTCGTAGTTTCCTGCAAATATTTGATCACCGATAGTGCGTCGCCATTTCGAGTACGCGTCATTACCAGAAACTTCGCTAAAGTTCGGCCCTATGTTGAAGGCCATACTGCCGAAGACGGTTTTGAGTTTGTCCGGCAACTCCGCAAAATGCGGCGCATTCGGTCCTCGACTCTTCTCGTAATGCTGCGCAAAGCAATGCAGAATCTCTCCGAATACTTTTTCGTAGAGATGCTTCGATTCAGCCGGAGAGATCTCAATCGGATGCGCTTTGAGGTATTTCTCCGCAGCCGCTCCCCGCAAGCCGCTCTCTTTTGTGTAGGGCGCCAGCTTCTCAACCACGGCAGGAGATACTCCAATGGAGAGGAGCTCCTTGCGAGACCATTGCCCGAGGTCTACGCCGTTCGAGATGGTGACACCGGCACTCGGGTACTGCTTTGATGGAAGCGTATATCCTTTCGTTCGAAAGTGCCCCTCCATTCGAGCAAGGTCCTCATGGTCAAACCCGCGCGACATGCCACCCGCTGCCGGAACTTGACCACCCCCTTGCGGGATCTCCTTCGCGGATAACGTATTCGCCTGCCAACCCGTCTCCTGCAGGAGATGGGTTAGCGTATCGATCGTGACGACTCCTCTGGGTTGCGATGCTAAGACCGGAATCCCTGCCTGGAATGCAGCCACGGCGCGCTCCGTCTTGGAGGCAAACGTCGCTGTTGGGGTACCATCGAAGTGCCCAAGCTTACTCAGCCGCTGTTGCACCTCTCGAATCAATTCCCCCCGCGCTTCCCTCGCAATCGCAAGCTCACCTCCCGGGTGTTTTTGGATAAACCTGAGGCCGTCGAAAAGGTCCCTCGGCGTCAAACGCCCCGTAACGTAGGTGTCGCTCTGCACAGAATGCTTGAGCAGCATCTGCACCGCTGCCGTCTCGAAGCTGATGCCGTGAGTCATCGCAAGCCTATGCAGCCTGCCGTTAAGTCCAACATCGGGTATGTTTTGAGGGTTATCCACGCGGGGATTTTGGGGCACGATACCGTGAGACGGAAGCGTTGAATCGCGAAGTGGATCCGCAGAACGCTTTACACCAACATCCGGGCGAGAGGCTAAGGTAGTAGGTAGGAGCGAATGCGAAACCATCTGGGACAACCGTTGTATGCAACCTATTGATGGTATGGTTGGTTACTCGGAATCCGCCTCATTTCACGGTGATTTTTCCAGAGTCCTCCTCCCACCCCTCATTTTCGACGTGCATCCAACCCCTTGGGAGGCCTGGTGCATACGCAATCTTCCCAGATTTTGCCTTAGGACTGGAAAATCGATAGCGTGCCCGGGCCTATGAACCACAAGATTCTCGCCGCCTCCCTTACCCTCCTCGCAAGCTGCGAGAAAGAAGCTACGCATCGCGTCGACAACGCCTCTCTTTCCGATCTGCGCGTTCCGAGTCGACCGATTCCTACCCTCCACGAAACGCCACTCGAGCCCCGTGAATCGCTCCGCACTTTTATCCGGATCAGACCCCGAGCGAAACCCGATCACCTCTATGCCGGGGTTCCACTCGCTCCGCGCAAGCTCACCGTGCTCAACAATATCGGATATGACTGCGGCTACGACGAATCCACAAGAACTCCCGCATGGGTCGCATACAAGCTCACCAAGCACGGCCCGCCCGGCACCAACCTACAAGCCCCGAACCTCGAACGATTCTCGTTCTCAACAGACCAGCGAACTGCATCGCTCATCACCGCAAAGCTCTTTTCACGGAGCGGCTTCGATCGAGGGCATATGGCTCCCAACGATGCGATCGGAGTTGAATACGGAGAGGAGGCGCAACGAGAGACCTTCAAGATGTCAAACATAGCAGCTCAAAGACCCTCTTTTAACCGGGGGATTTGGAAGCAATTCGAGACAGCTGAATCGAACTACTGGGCGAACTCACGCGAGGAGCTGTGGGTAATCGTTGGTGCTGTGGTCTCAGATCCACACCACCGCATTCGAAGCAGCGGGAATTCTGTGGCCGTGCCAAGTGAGTTCTATCGTATTTACATCGATGAAGAGGCTGGAGAATTAAAAACCATGGCGATGACGATTCCGGCCGAGGCCCACGCCGGAAGACCGACCCTTCGGAGTATTCGGGAGATAGAGGCTCTCTCGCAGCTTGATTTTAACCCCGAGATGCCCACTCCAGCCCAAGACCATCTGGAGCACCAAAAAGCAACTCGGTTCTGGCCCACCAAGGAACCGAGCCCACGATAAGAGTGTTGTTACTTCCCAAGTCCTCTCGCACATGCCACGCCCCCGGGGGGCAAAAAAGCCGCAATTCAATACCTTACTCGCTACACCCTGCCCCTCCCCGCGCGCTGCCTCGTTTCACCGCACAACTTTCGGGGAAACCTCCATATCATCAGTACCCCGAGAAGGAGTGAGGTTGTGACCGTTTTTCAGGAAACTAAGATCGCTATTATTATCGGCCCCGAGGCGAAACCAGCTTCATCTCTTGAGGGTGCCGTCAGTGCGCCCTCTGGCCTCGATCCGAGCGACCTGAGGCGTACCCTACTGCACACCGGATGTACCGCCCACGATCGCATGGGTTCGCCCGCAGCGGGGCATCCTCACCACGATCCGCACGCCGGTCCCTCAGCGTCGACATCGAGCAACACAGCTCAACGACATCCAAACCATTCGCACGATGTATCCCACGTTCACGGTGGGGCTCCAGAGAGGGATTCTCATAAACCACACGGAACTCGCTCCGAGAGCGCTCCAGAGCTCCCAGCAAGGGAAATAACAGAGGGTAGCAAGGATCTTCAAAACGGAAAGGAGTTGCCCATCCGACGGGAGTCATCAGATAGCGCACTCGACAAGCCAGAGACCTCGCGCGACCGGAGAGGCGCTCCACACTCTTCCACCGACCAGGATAACAAGCTCGGTGTCGAACGGAGAACGGAGCCAACAATGCCGGAACGGAGTACGCCGATCGGGGATCTCCTCAAACCCGATACGCTCCGAGAGCTGATTAGGTCGCAATTTTCTAACCCGAATAGCCCAAACACTTTGATGAGCGATGGGCTCGCCCCTCGGTACACCACAAACCGTTCACAAGAAAACCATCAGGCGTACGATCAGCGAACCGAAACGCAAAGAGTGGTCCAGCAGGTGCAGATTCAGGAAACGCTCACGGCTCGTACCGTGATACCAGACGCGAGCTCATGGGAGGGGCGCACCCAGGCGGCATCGGCTTCGACCGCGACAACCCTCAATGACCTTCGAACGAGTACCTTAGATAAGTTACACCAAATGAAGAGTGCGTTAGAGATTGCGATGGAACGAGCACAGCCGCACCTCTCCGCTGAACATTCACCACCTTCAACTCTCCACTCGCAACCGCCGGGTGCATTCAGTTACGTAGAGCCCGTGCGACACAACACGACCCCGATGCTGACCGTTCACAACGAGGACCGTTCTAACCCAGGAAGGAGTGACGCCGCGGCTCGCAGTGAAAAGGCGAATCTTCTTTTTGATAGCTTGGCCGCAATAGCAAAGAAAGTAGCCAGCGTCGAAACGCTACGGAAGCTCGACCAGAGCTTTGAAAGTGCCTGTCTCGCGATGTTTGCAGCGGCGGCGCTCGGGGTGATGGCAACCGACCGACTACTTCGAGAGCTATTGGCATTAGCCCGCGAAACGGAGCAACGACTTAAAGAAGAGGGCGACGCCGTCGTTACCGAACGCGATGCTATCAAGCGCCTCCACGAGGCTGCACAATCTCTTGAAGAAGAACTCCAAGGAACCCAGGCCAATCAGGCCGGCCTAGTCGCCGACATCACCGGCATAGTCGCCGATGCAACACTCGGTAGACCCGTAGCAGGCGTCCGCATCGACGCTGGCCCACTCGGCACTATCGAAACAAACAACTGGGGAGAATTTCACCTGCGGAATATCCCGATCGGCACGGCGTATCAGCTTGTACCAAGCCACATCGGCTACTCGTTCACGCAAGAGGTTATCTCCGGAACAGTGGGAGCAACCAACTATATCCATATCGATGCACTCAGGCAGCTAGAGCACCCAGCTAGCGAGCACCGCTAGCCGAGATTCGACCGCCACACAGAAGCTCTTCATTGGCAACGTCATACATCACGGCAGCCTGACCTGGAGAAACCGCTGCCCATTCTTCAATCCACCGAATCGAGCATGTATGGGCATCTGTGGCGATCATCACGGCGCGTACCCCCTCATGCCGTGAACGAACTTGGACGGTAACTTCACGTTCGATCGGGAATGCACCCTTTGCCACCTGCGTAATGAGAGTCGGAGAAACCCAGTGCATCTCTTCAACGCCAAATCCCTCTCGCTTGAGGTCCTCGCGGCCACCAACTACCACACTGTTCGTCGTGGCATCGAGCTCAATGACATAGAGGGGCTCAGCGGTACCGCCAATCTGCAGCCCACGCCGTTGTCCAACCGTAAATCGGTGAATGCCATCGTGCTCACCAACCGTAGCACCATCTTTGGTCACTACCTTCCCTCGCCCACGACCGCCGCCGATCTTCGCGACGAAATCCTGTACGCTTCCCGCAACGAAACAGATATCCTGACTCTCGGGCTTCTGCGCGGTAGCGAGCCCTGCTTCACGGGCTATCTCTCGAATCTGTGGCTTCGTGTAGTCTCCGATCGGAAACAACGTCTGGCCCAACTCCTCCTGTCGACAGGTATAGAGGAAGTAGCTTTGATCTTTATTCCGATCGATACCTCGAAGCAGATG
This sequence comes from Bdellovibrionota bacterium, assembly GCA_044347025.1. Classification (GTDB taxonomy): domain Bacteria; phylum Bdellovibrionota_C; class UBA2361; order UBA2361; family OMII01; genus OMII01. Next base: position 8,477 of record JBIIYC010000060.1, on the reverse strand, counting down.
ATATCCCTCGTCACTTTGCCGGATGCGCGCGTAGTGACCCGTCGCAACTTTGCTACAGCCAAATCCAACAGCTCGCTCCCGAAGTTCTCGAAACTTCACCTTACTGTTGCAATCGATACAGGGATTCGGAGTGAGCCCACGCTTGTACGTCTCTACAAATCGCTCAATAACCTCGCGCTCAAATGTGCGCTCAAAATCGACCACATAGAATGGGATCGCTAGCTTGTTCGCGACCATGCGAGCATCACAAAAGTCCGCAGGAGAGCAACACGTGGCGCGACTATTCTCGGCGGAGTTCCGCTTGTAATCCCACACCTGCATGGCAACTCCCACCAGTGGATACCCCTGTTGCGCCAAGAGATATGCTGCAACCGATGAATCTACCCCACCGGACATTGCAACCACGACCGGTAGTCGCTCGTCTCCCTGAGACATCACGTCAGATTTATGCTGCATCTCGCCCCTCCATGTGACCGCGCATTCGACTCACCGCGCGAGCTATGCCATCAAGGGCACGATCGAGGTCCGCAGCCGTTTGGTCGGCCCGAAAACTGATACGAACCGTTGAACGCACTCGAGCTTCAGGCTGGCCCATCGCGAGAAGAACGTGCGATGGCTCAGGCTTTCCTGAAGAACAGGCGGCACCGGCGGAGACCAAGATTCCCTCCAGATCGAGTGCCACCACGAGATCATCCGCTCTAACCCCTTCGAAAAAAACACTCGATGTGTTTGGTAGGCGATCGACCTGGGTACCATTGAATTCGCACCGCTCAACCCTTTGACAAAGCTCTCTCTCGAAGCGGTCTCGGAGCTCTCGCATTCGAGCAACTCGCTCCTCTTGTGTTTTCATGACGCGCTCCGCTGCGACTGCCAGCGATACAATACCCAGTACGTTCTCTGTTCCGCCGCGAAGCTTTGACTCCTGGGCACCCCCTCGCAGGAGCGGTCTCAGCACAACGCCCTCTCGAATCACCAGAGCTCCAACGCCCGAAAGTGCACCGAACTTATGGCCCGAGACCGTAAGAGAATCTACCCCAAGATTCGTAAAACTCACCTCTCCCTTACCAATACACTGCGCCGCATCGGTGTGAATGTGGGCTAACGGAGCTACCGACCTAACATGGCGCACGATCTCAGCGATATCATTTCGCACGCCGGTCTCGTTGTTGGCTGCCATAATTGAGACAAGAGAGACATCGGAAGACAGGGCCGCCCCTACGGCGCTCACGACTACTTCGCCATCGGAGCTCGGTGCAACCAAACGAACATCCCGTCCATCCCGCTCAAGCTCCCGCAGGGGAGCAAGTACGCATGGGTGCTCAATATGCGAGGAGACGAGCGGACCGGGAGTGGCGGCAGCCGACGCGATAACTGTGTTGTTTGCCTCGGTGGCACCGGAGGTAAAGATAACCTGGTCATGTGGGCCGGCCCCCACCAGCGAACGCACGACTGCCCGAGCCTCCTCCACGGCAGCACGAGCCCGCTGCCCCCCTCTATGGAGAGCACTCGGATTCCCCAAGGAACGAAGAGCCCCTGCTATAACCCCCTGCAATTCCTCATCGCAGGGATATGTTGCATTAGCATCGAGGTCAAGAAACATCAAAAATAGCCCCACATCGTAACGGCACCGCCCGCTTTGGACGACCCCGTAGGTAGAACGGTGGCGGACCATAACTCGCCGCCCTGGTCGGTGACGTTACTATGCCTTCCTTGACTACGCAAAGTATCGGGATATCGGTGGCTCCAATCGCGGGAAGCAATCCTGCGGCGCAGATTCGGGCCCGGGAAGCAGCTACGCAGGCCGGGGTCCAGCGGGTACAGAACCAGGCCCGGGCGGCCAGTAGCGCCACCCAGGCGCTCTCCGATTCCCAACGCTCTGTCCAGGAGGAGAAGCGGGCCGAGGGGGTCTTCGCCGATAGCGAGGAAAAGGAAAACCCGCAGCAACAACCGGACGCGCCCCGAAAGCCTGGAAGTAGTTTCTCCAGGATCGCATAAATTCGTCCACGCAACTATTCGCTCTCTGGAATCGATTTCAGACAGCATGGGGTGGCGGTTCACAGCATTAGCACTTCTGATTCTTAGCGTCGTCGCAAGCCGACTGCTTGTAGGCGCAACGTTACGGGTCCTCCGACCCACTCGTAATCCTCCGCAGTTCCTGGTGGCGGCTGATGCCGAGTCGATGCTCGCAATGGGAGACAAGCTTCCACTCGCATGCGCCGATATGGCATCCTTGGAGCTCATCGTTGGAGTCTCTGATACACTAGCGACCGAACTACTCGCCAAGCGAAAGGAGATCCTCAGGGAAGCGCAAAGGACCAACATGCACGTGGCTCTGCAAGTAGCGCGAGGCGTTGGCGAAAAAACCGCGACCAACCTCACAAAATTCCTGTCGGTCACCGCCAAGGAGACATGTCCGAATACCATGACCCCACTGGTTCCTTTCATGCCGGAACTACGGATAGCAAAAACACGTTTGGGCTCGCCCGGATAAGCTTGCGCCTCTTCGCCCCCCTTGCGCAGTGCCTTGCACCCTTTATCTTTCCCCTATTATCCGATATGGATCGCACGTACTCCGATCACATTCCGTATGCGCATTTTAGCTCTAGCCACTACTCTTGATCGACCTGAAGCCGCGATATTTGCCGGCCTACATCGCATGGGAACGTATGTGCATGTGGTCGGTACCCCGAGCGCCGAACACAGAGCAACTCTAGAAGAAGCCGGCGTCCCGATCACCCAATTTTCATTTCGAAACCGATTGGATATTGGTGGGATGCTTCTTTTACGCCGACTGACTCGAACCCTGTCTATCGATGTCGTGTATGCTCTCTCTAATCGGGCCCTCTCGGCGGCAGTAATCGCTCTCTGGAATCGGCCGGTAAAAATCGCTGCATACCGAGGTACCGTAGGTCATATTAGTTGGTTCGATCCATCATGCTGGGTGACCTACCTCAACCCACGCGTCAGCAAGATCCTGTGCGTATCAAAAGCAGTGGAAGAGTACCTCGCATCTGTTGGAATTCCTCGCGAACGAACCACAACTATCTATAAGGGACACGATATCGAGTGGTATCGCTCGACTCCGCCCGAGCGCTCGGAGTTCGGTATTCCGAAGGATGCGTTTGTTGTGGGCTGCACCGCCGTGATGCGCGCTGTGAAGGGGATCGATGACCTCGTCAATGCGGTAGCTCTTCTGCGGTCGAAACTTCCCAATCTGCACCTTCTTCTGATTGGATCAATTAAGGACCCCGATATCAAGCACCACATCGAGCAGTTTCCGGAGCCTGACCGAATCCATCTGACCGGATTCCGCGATGACGCAACACGGCTCGCGACGCTCGCTGATGTGGTCGTAATGGCCTCAAAGAATCGAGAGGGCTTCCCGAAATCAGTAATTGAAGCGATGTCACAGGGGGTTCCCGCCATCGTAACCGCGGTAGGTGGAATGCCGGAGCTCGTTGATCACGGAAACGCAGGATTGATGGTTGCGCCGATGGAGCCATCTTCGATCGCAGATGCGATATCACTTCTCCACAACGATCCAGAACTTCGAGTTCGGCTAGGAAAAGCAGCTCAGGAGAGGATCGCCACAGCATTCAACATCAACCACACAACGGCGAAGATGCATGCCGTTTTTGCGGAGCTTACGTCTCAGTTGCACCAGGAGCGACGCGCGAAAACCAGTTCATCTCGAACGGACTACCCGCAATAAACGCAGAGCGCTCGTGGATATCGCTCGGAACAACATCGACAAGTCGCTTTGTTCCATTCGTTGCCAGACCTCCCGCTTGCTCCATAATAAACGCGAGCGGTAAACACTCGTAGAGCAGCCTCAGGCGGCCCTGCGGCCTACGACTATCAACTGGATAGAGAAAGATTCCGCCCTTCCGAATCGTGCGATCGAAATCTGCTACAAGCGAGCCGACATAGCGCCCTGAGTACGGAGATGATGCAGTTGCATTTCCACGCTTGATCTCATCGACAAACCGGCGCACATCGTCGCTCCACCAGCACCAGTTACCTTCATTCACGCTAAATATCGATCCACGCTCCGGGATGCGAATACTTGGATCGGTCAGCACGAACTCTCCAATAGCAGGATCAAGCGTGAAGTCGTGCACGCCATTCCCCGCTGAATACACGAAGGAGGTCTTGGCGCCGTACACAGAGTATCCCGCGGCCACGATTGCTCGCCCCGCCTGACAGAAATCGTCCTCGTTTGAGGGTCGAGTCAGATCCTTTCTTCTAAAGATACAAAAAATCGTACCGGTCGGGATGCTCGATCCAACATTAGAGGAGCCATCGAGGGGATCGAATGCGATAACATACTTGCCTCCCGTCGCCGGCATGGGAGGAGCGATAACACTATCGCGCTCCTCAGAGACAAGCAGCCCAAAGTGATCGGAAGAGCCGAGAAGTTCAACAAGAACCTCATCCGCCTCCTCGTCGATCTGCTTTACCTCATCACCGTGAACATTGGTCTTCCCACTATACCCATGCAGCCCCTTGAAACCAGCCGTCGCAACCATCTGTGAAATCAGCTTCACTCCGAGCGAGATCGAAACCAGGAGATCAGAGAGCTCGCCGGTGCTATCCGGGTAGGTTCGTCGTTGCGCGTGGATAAAACGACTAAGGGTTTGGGTCGGAATCATCTGAGTGCGGACATTTAGTAATCCCTAGGATCAGTATACGGCGCTCGGTGCCAACGCGCCACCCAAACGATTAGCCGAAAAAGAAGGAGTAAATTCACCCCCCTGCTACACGCCGGCCAACTTTCGAACCGTTGTCGACTGGGGGTGCTGCGGAAGGATAAGAACAAAGTGCACCCCGTGTGGCCGGGCATCGAAGATCCGAACCTCCCCCTGATGGTCGGACACAACCGAACTAACAATCGCAAGCCCGAGCCCAGTTCCACCTTTCTTTGTTGTGAAGTACGGCTCGAACACCCTGTTTTTATCCTCGGCCGGAATACCGGGGCCATTGTCGAGTATCTCGATACGGGCCCGGGAGCTCTTACGATCAAACGAGAGCTTTGTCGCAACTACCCCGCCACCTGCAGGGTGATTAGATCGAACGGCAGCGACAGCATTAGCATATATGTTGATCAACACGCCTCGAATCTGCTCCGGATCAAGAAGCATCTCCGGGATCTTTCCGTCAACAACACACGAAAATTCGACATCGGCGTTGTCGGTCTGAAATGAATTGGTCACGTGCGAGAGAAGTGTCGCGAGATCCGTTGCGACGAACTGAGCTGTCGGCATCCGTCCATATTCAGAGAATTCATTCGCTAGACGCTTTATTATCTCTACATGCTCGACGATTGACCGGGTCGACTCAGCAACCGCTGGCGCGTGCTCGCTGCCTTGAAGGAGTCGCTCCAACCGCTGTGCTGAGAGCTGTAATGGAGTCAGAGGATTCTTAATCTCATGCGCGATGCGACGAGCAACGTCCCTCCATGCAGCTAAGTGCTGCGAACGCGACAGATCGGTAACATCATCGAACAACAATACATAGCCAAGTGAGCGCCCCTCTTTGCCCACGATGCGCCCCGCCGTGCAGACGATTATCAACTCCCGACCTCCCGACTGCATACGGAACTCAACCTCGGCCGCAACGGTTGCATCCCGATCATCCTCGATTGAACCGAGTGCATCCAGAGCAGCCCCTACGACATCAAGCTGCGGCGCACTGAGGAGGTCAGAGAGGGGCACGCCGGACGATATCTCCGCGTCACCATCAAGCTCCAGCAATATATGGGCCGCACTGTTAACCGCGGTTACCCTCTTGTCTGGATCCAGCGCAATCACACCCACCGCTAAGTTTGTCAGAATTGCTTGAATCAATAATCCCCGGTTCTCGGCCTCTTCTTTTGAGCCCTTGAGGTCTTGCAGCATCTGATTGAACGAATTGATCAGGAATCCGACCTCATCGTCTCGAGCGGGATCCAGGCGAAAGTCGTACATACCTCTCGCAACACGACGAGTTCCCTCAGCCAAACGCTGGATCGGCCCGGTAATCTGCTTGGAGACGAAGAACGCAATCCAGATCGCTCCGAATAGTGTGAGCAGATTGAACAACGCCAAAATCAGAAAGAAATTTGTTCTGAGCGGTCCCTTGAACAACTTCAACTGCTCGTATTCGCTATACGCTTCGTTGACTACACTCTGCGCATGAACCATCTCAGGGTCCATGCGGTACGAAGATATAAGAACTAGCGAACCAAGTGGCGCATAAATCCTGATGAATTGACTCGCCCCGCGCTCCTCAATACGCAGCTCCTTATGCGATTCAAAGGCTCGCTCAACCGCCTCGCTATCAAGCGGAGGCTCGGCAAAGGACTCAACTCCCGCCGTTGCGTGCGATGATTCTGCAACCACCGCACCGTTTTGTGACAAGACCTTGATCGAGTACAGGGCGTTAAGGTGTCGAAGCTCTTCAAGCTGCTCATTGAGCCCTCGAGTAGCATCGACACTGCCCATACCACGCCGTATCAGTTCCTTGTGGACTCGTCCGGCCGCGGCTTCCACGGCGATCTTCGAGTCTCCCACGTACTGGCGGGCCATCGTCAGCGAACTGCTGACGATAGTGTCGATCTGAGTACTAAACCACCCTTGCACCGCCTGATTGATGAGTCCACTGGCCACGAGAAAGGAGAGCCCCATCGGGATGAGCGCAATGAGCACAAAGGAACCCATCAAACGGGAACGAAGCTTAGCCCCGAGAATTCCCCGTCGCCGCTCAAACATGAGCTTGATAACATTGCGCACCACCAACACCACGAGGATCAGGAGCGCGATAACGTTGATGTTTACGAGGGCGAAGAAGAGGATATTGTTGAAAAACGTCTCTTCCTCTGAATGCCACTGCACAAAAAACGAGAGAGAGAGCACTACGAGCCCAACTGCCGCTACTATTGCAACGAATTGGCCCCTCTTATTCAACCGCCACGCGGATCGCAGGCGCCCCTCCATTCGCATGACCGCTACCCCTCGGTTGGATGAAGTTCGAAATCACTCCAACCGGAGGAGTCCTCGACCACGTTAACTAATCCAAGGGTGATAATACGAGAGAGATGCGCCAAAGTCCGATTAACCTCTCCTCGACACACAAAGATTGTACGCACCTGGATGTAGGTATCCTGCTGGTCCAAAAGCTGCTGTTCGTCTCGCGCCAAAAAGGTAAGCGGCAGGTCTTGGAGGCTTGTCGCGACTTTAATCGCCTCGCTCCGCGCAGGGATTCCAACCGCTACCGGCTCAAGATCGTCACCGAATCGGTCGGACACCACGCGATAACTCTCGGTGATCTCGTCAAACTGTACCGTGTGAAGCTCGGAACGAGACTCTTCACATCCATCAAACCATCCAGACCGGCGATGGCAGAGCCGAACATCGAATCGCAACCGTGCCTGCAGCGAGGATGACAGGCATTCCAAGATCTCAGGCTGTCGCTGCGGAGCGGCGATAGATATCGCAGCTTTTTCCGGCGATGCCCAGTTGACCTGAACAAGCCCAATAACAACCGTTAGAATCGCCGCAAAACCAGATATAAAACTACTCACTCTACGCCTCTCAAAATAAGGAACCTTGGGGCGTCTTTGCTGGCGGTGTCTTCCCCAGGTGTAGGTACGCACGCTCGGTTACTTCACGGCCCCGCTTCGTGCGCGCAATGAACCCTTCTTGAAGCAGGTACGGCTCGAATACATCTTCAAGGGTATCACGATCTTCCCCGAGCGCTGCCGCCACGGTTTCAATCCCTACCGGACCACCATCAAACTTGTCGATGATAAGGCTCAAAAACGCCCGATCGGTTCGATCAAGCCCCTGCCCATCTATCTCCAAAAGACGCAACGCCTCACCAGCGACCGAGCGGGTTATTACCCCGTTTGCGCACTCTTCTGCGTAGTCTCGCACTCGCTTCAACAAACGGTTCGCTATCCGAGGAGTTCCCCGCGCCCGAGAGGCGATCTCCCGACACGCATCATCCTCCCATGCAATCGACAAAATGCCGGCCGATCGACGAACGATACGACTAAGGTCCTCTACTGAGTAAAAATCAAGCCGGTGAACGATTCCGAAGCGATCCCGTAGCGGCGAGGTCAGGAGACCAGATCGCGTAGTTGCTCCAACAAGGGTAAACGGTTTGAGTGGAATCTTGACCGAACGAGCCGCCGGCCCGATACCGATGACGATATCAAGCTCGAAGTCCTCCATCGCGGGATACAACACCTCTTCTATCGCGCGCGACAATCGATGAATCTCATCGATGAAAAGGACGTCTTTCTCAGTTAGGGCGGTTAAGATCGCCGCGAGGTCGCCGGGACGTTCAATTGCCGGGCCCGAGGTCCCTTTGAATCCCACCCCAAGCTCTCCAGCGATAATACGAGCTAGCGAGGTCTTCCCCAATCCTGGCGGACCGTGGAGCAACACGTGATCCATCGCCTCGCCTCGTCGCTTGGACGCACTGCACCCGATCTG
>JBIIYC010000059.1:0-14739 GCA_044347025.1 Bdellovibrionota bacterium | reverse complement strand
ACCGCGTAACGATATCAACTCGGCAGACGCTCGGGCACGGCGACCACTGACCATTAAGGAACTGGGTGGCCTCCCCCCCGTGGTGTATTGCCTATGCAATTTCAATTATATATTCTCGCGCGACACTTCGTTCCGAGCCGGCTCTCCTCCCGTGAGCCAGTTGGTGTGACGAAGCAACCCTATGCGGGGGTGGTGGAATTGGCAGACACGCCAGACTTAGGATCTGGTGCCGTAAGGTTTGGGGGTTCAAGTCCCCCCTCCCGCACTCTTAGGTGCTCAGTTGCTTTGCAGATGATGTGCTTTGCAGATGATGCTGTAGCAGGGTGGTGAGCAACTACGCGCCGTAATTATCCTCAATGTAATCCTGCAAGCCGGCCACCCCAATGCCGACAAACCTGACGGTGCCACGTTCATCGATGAAGACGGCATAGGGCAGATGCCCGCCACGCAGACTTAAGAACGCTTCATCCTGAGAATCGTTACCAGAAAAGACGTGAATCATCGATGCCAATTTCTGGCTCTGGATTCGCGCCTTGAGCTGTTCGAGGTCCTCGTTTCTATCGAGGCTCACCGCATAAAACTCAATCCTTCGACGACCACTGTAACGCTGCGCGAGCCCCTCATAGTCTGCTATCGCTCCGCGGGAATGCGGACACCACGTAGCCCAAAACAAGAGAGCCATGTTTGTGCCACTGCGACCTCGTAGTGCGATATCCTCGCCGCTCAACAACATTAACCGCCCCTCTGGGACCGGCTTGTTGACGAGGTCTTTTGAGGCATCTGATAGGGGCGAGCATCCCATGACAGCAGACACGAGCGCCCCATATGTCAGAGCCCGCAACTTACATCGTAACGTTACTTTCATACTTTCGCGTCCCTTCCAATACACCGCTTATGAGGGTAATGCAGGAGAATGGGGAGATTGTATTCCTATTCCTTAGAACGCAACAATCCCGGGACTTCACGTTCATATACGGCTCGCACCGCAGGATCTCGCTCCTTTGAATAGTAGCTCTGTAGCGTCTGCTTGGCAGACATCAGTGACACATTCTTTACAAGGGGCACTACTTGTAATCGCAACTGCTTGTCTGCATGCCCGAGCAGCCCAAGAAGAAGGTCTGGATTGAGGGAGTTTCCATTAGTTTCTAAAAGAAGGCGGATTAACGATGAATCACCATGCTCGATGATAACTCGGCAGAGTGCAGAACGATCTGGCAAACCGTCCATGCGCAACAAACCATCTCGCACCGCATCTGGAGGTGCTGATTTCCGCAATCCGACTATACCCACGAAGGAAGCGTATTCAATCGTCGATAAGCCGGCCTCTGGCGCCGGCCGAGACAGTAACGCAACCAACACTGGATCCGTCAAAGGCTTACTATGTAATCCGTCGAATGTTAGTCGGAGCACCGTTGCATCCGTCGATGTAATCAGCACACCCAGGAGCGCATCTACCGAGGTTGGATCATACCAATCAGAGAACTGTGCAACGTCATTCTGGGTTGGTCCGACCCGCGCCGACCGCACTAACGCCATCCCGGGTGCAGAGGGACCGCTTCCATTAGCCGCCAAAACCTCCAGAAACACGCGACTGGGCCACTTCACGATACTTCGCTCCAGAACATAGCGCGCAAACGAGCGGGCGTCGTCGGATCGCTGAGCCACGAGAAGCTCTAAAACGGTCCACAGCTCGGCCTCTGGTACCTCTTGCGCGCGCTGAAGCAGATCGGCGTAGTACATCCTCCTAGTAGAGGGGCTACTCAACAACAAAGTCATCGTGGACAATGTCTCACCCTTCAACAAAGGCAGTCGTTGCAATCCACTCCGCGCACCCCGCTTGATCACATCTCGCAATGCCTGGAAGTCAGATGTATCGAGGCTTACAGCCGCTGCAAGCACAGTCGCATACTCAGGGTCGATCTGCTCAACTCGCGTCAACGTTGTCAGGACACGATCCGGCTCTGTGCTCGGGTTGAGTAACTGCATCATCATCGGCACATCGGACTCCAGACGACGATCTGGCGAAGCGATTGCTTCGTGCAGACGCTGAGCTGTCCGCACCATCCCGTGCTGACGTCCGTACTCGATCATTACTTCCCACACCAATAACTTCTCACCCGGCTGGGATGCCGCGTTTGCCTCTGCCTCCAGCATCGAAAAGACCTCTGGGGTATCAAGGGCTCTAATGCCCGCGAGTCTGGTTCTAAGATCCTTCGACTGCGCCGCCGTAGGTCGCTCGACCGGCTCTAAGGAATTCTCGTTTGGGGCAAAGACGCCGTAATGGAAACCAACCGCCGCCGCTATGCCTACAAGCACCGTCGCGGTCACGATCGGAATGCGGACAAACGCGAGCATCAGCTGCGTCAGCGTTTTGGAAGAGCGCGGAAGGGACGAAAAAAACAGGGCCTCCTCGTGGACCGTTGCTTGGTCTTCCTCACTTGCACCATCCGTCTTCATCAAGCTTTCCTGATGCGCGAGCTGAATGGAGATCATAGACAACAGTTCGGATGCGCTCTTGAAACGATGCTCGCCGGTGACAGTGAGTACGTTCGGAAGTACGGCTTGAAGCCACACAGGGGTGTCACGGCGCAGCCCTTTGAGATATTCGCCCAACCGCTCGACGACCAACGGTCCCTCCGGAAAACCCGCGCCGAATAGCTCAAGGCCTATCACCGCCAACGAATAGACATCACAACTCTGCGTTCCAAGCTCCCCCTGCGTAATCTCTGGGGACCGATATCGCTGAAAGCCTGCATTCTCGACACCAGAGCGCCGCCCTATGAGTCCGCCAATGAAGCCGCTAAAGTGAACATTCTCGTCGGAGTCCAGCATGAAGGCATCTGGGGTCAGGTTCCCGCAGTATTTACCCGAAGCGTGAATCTTCTCGACACACAGGATCGCCTTCACGAGGCGCTTGGCTTTTTTTGGCCCTTCACAGCCATCAAAATTAAGTCGCTTCGTGGTCGGCTCACCGAGCACTACGAATCCAATACCATCCCTGTCGATACCAAAGAGTAACACCGGCGCTACGCGAGTCGCTATCAAGCCCTGTACGTGTTTAAGGAACCTCCTCCTCTCCGGCTGAGGCAACGCGATTCGTGTCGTCCACACCACTCGATGTTTCTTGGTCTCTTTATCGTAGGCTTGAAACCCGATGCCGTCAGCTGTTTCTCCGACTTTGTAGTCGAAGGTGAATCTCTCGTCGAGAGTTCCCGTGAGTAGCTGTGGGCTCTTCTTAAAAAACACCTGTCCCCTACCCCCTATCTCCTCGCTTCCCACACCCCGATCTGCATGACAGGAAACGATGGATCGACTTCGTCCAGCGTAGTAACGAATAAGTGCAGCCCGCTTATACGCACGAACGAGATAACTTTCTCTTTGATCTCTCTACTACAAAGGAGCGCTATCGGAAGATTACCCATATGGAGCGTTGGTCGAAGAAGCACGTGCAAGCCCTGGTACAACGAGTCGTAAAGCTCGGGGGCCATCGCAAGCGATGTCGTCCAGCGGTCGGTTCGCGCATCTTCAAAATTTCGCTCAACATTCGGGGACAGAGTAATAATCGGCAAGGAAGGCACTGTTCCGACGAACCTTCTCACAATCTGTCTTCGTCTACTCGCTCGAACATAGTGAACCGCTTCAGCGAGATCTACGGGACTATTACTGTCGAGCGTAATACCGTTGGCCGCACAGAACGATGCCAAGGACTCTAAGATTGAGCGAAAATCTCTGATACTGATGCCTTGCCGGATTAATTCCTGAAGAATCTCCGTTAATTTTGGAATGGAGACAAACTCTCGACCGAATCCATCTGCCATCAACCCGGGATGCTTCTTTTCAATCTGCCGCAAGAGCGAGTGAACAAATGTTACTGAGATAAACTCCTCCGGATGAGTGAGGCAGAAGCGAGCTATGCGCAGCGAGATAAATTCTAAGAAGGTGTAATAGCGTATGCTTGCTGCCTCAAGCATTTTTGTAGTTTGCGGCGTGCGTTCAGCCCAGAACACTCGGTGCCCGGACATGGGATGGTCTTCCTCTCGCAGCACCCGCAAACCCATGAGCTGGGCCTGAGAACTCGATATTTCGACGAGAATAGCACCGGGAGGTAGCTCCCCCGACAACATTTCAACCCCAAAATAGCTAACCCGATACGAAGCTGCCGATGCGAGCGGCTGTGATGTAACCGCCAATGGCGGCAGCGTGACGCCTGTGTCATCCGCGAACGCATCGCGAAACGAGCGCCACATCAAGGCGTTCTCACCCACAGCCGCGCGATACTCTCGATACAAGTGTCCAGCATCGAGTGCAAGAACGAGCTTTCCATCTCCTGCCTCGATATCTTTTTCTCCACCGGCATTATCGTGCTCACCGGCACCCGATGCCTCGATTCCGGATTCCTTCTCTCCATGCTTGAGGGCCCAAAAACCCACGAGACCAATAGCACATGCGGCAGTGGAAAACGGGATGAAAGGCAAGCCGGGCACCAGCGACATTCCGGCGAGAATGCACGCTGTCACAAATAGCGTGACGGGTTGTGAGAATAGCTGACTTTTGAGGTCCGCACTTAGACTGGATCGCTCTGACGAGGAGACTCGTGTGACGATAATACCCGCACAGATAGACGTAAGCAGACCCGGAATCTGGCTGACGAGTCCGTCTCCCACCGTCAAGATGGTGTAGGTCTGGGTGGCATCATGAAAGTTCATTCCAGAAAGGAGCCCCATGTAGATACCGCCGACGATGTTGACCACAATGATGAAAAGCCCAGCAACGGCATCTCCCTGCACGAACTTCATCGCTCCATCCATCGAGCCGTAGAGCTGGGATTCACGTCGCAATTCGTCACGCTTTCGACGAGCCTCATCAGCTGAAATGGTACCTGCTCGCACGTCATTGTCGATCATCATCTGCTTACCGGGTAAGGCGTCGAGCACAAAACGGGCGGCCACCTCGGAAACACGGCTGGCGCCGCTTGAGATCACGATAAAGTTCACGAGTGTTACGATAGAGAATATAATGAGGCCTACAACGACCTCACCACGAATCAAAAACGTTCCGAAAGCCTCGATTACTCGACCTGCATCCCCTTGACTTAGAATCAGGCGGGACGAAGCCACATTGAGACCGAGGCGGAACAAGGTGCTTAGCAAAAGAATGGTAGGAAACGTATAGAGCGCAGCGGAGTTTGCGACATACAACCCCACCAATAACAACAAGATAGCGAACGAAATGTTACTGACTAATAAGAGATCGAGGAGAGGCGTCGGTAGCGGAATAATGAGCATCGCCGCTATCGCAACGACAAGCACCATGAGAACTAGATCTGAGTATCGGACCTTCTGCATCATACACGTTTCACGTCTGCCGTATTCCTAGTTAGTAATTTTCAAGAATATCAGCGCCTATTCCAAGAAACATAATCACCATGAAGCTCACAAAAACGAGTGCGACGGGCCCTGTCGCTTTGAGTTCAAGCTGCCGAATTCGGGTCTCTATCTTTGCCTCACGCTGATTGGCCACAGCGTCCGCCAAATCCTGCAACTGCTTTGAGATCTCACCTCCAAACTTTGACACTTGAGATAGAGCAAGAAAGACATGTTTTAATTCCGAATGCCCTGAAGTCTGCCCGATTTCAGACAGGGCCTCTTCAAGACCGACTCCGGATTTTATGTAGTACTGACCGTACTTGAGAAGCTCAGTTACGGGATTGTGACTCTTGCGCTCATCTGCCATCTGAACAATCTGAGAGAGACACGGGCCAATATCCAGTGAACTGGACACTCCGATCGCTATCTGCTCGATAACCAGGGGAAGATAATAGGAGATATCTTCATGTTGCTGTCTCACCCACGAGTCGAGCATTTTTAGCGGAATGTAGAGACCGGCGATGACTCCGAGAAGGCCACCAAGGAGGACCATATTGGTTCCACCACCGAATCCTCCGAGACCCAACCCCGCGACTCCGAGCACTATTGGGGCTAACATTCGGCGCTGATGGAAGTCTCTTCGATCCGCCGCTGCGAGGCGGCCTGCCATGAATAGCTTTTCCTCGATCGTCGGCTCCTTTGTGAGCCTCGGCTTTTTCTTTTTCTGAGATAGGTTGCCCGATGGCAACTCGTCGTCGAAGGAGTCCTGTTCCTCCTCAAGATCACCTTCGTAATGCAAGTCCCTTCCAACGCGGCGCAGTGTAGAGAGTCCATTGGTCGCGGGTCCGCGATTTGAGGCGATATACAAAAACAATGCGCCTCCGGTGAGGAGTAGTAGCGCTATACTTGCGACTAATAGGTACTGAGCTGTCATACCGTGCTACACCTTGAACTTTGTTAAAGAAGACATCCATCGAACGCCAAGAAAGATCAGGGCGACAGCGGCTTGGGTCCACCCTGTAAGGCTGGGGTTGCTCCAGGGCCCGACCACCATTGTAGGCACTGCTCGGTACATGTAGAGCTGGAGTCCGATAATAAGCGCTAAAATTACCCAGATCGATCCTCGATGCATGCCTATTGCGGCCTTCGCTGCCATCTTAAAATTCTGACGCTTCCGCACCTGCTTCGCCAGGCGGTCAAGGGTTTCAGATAACGTTCCACCGACTCGGCGACTGAGAATAAGCGCTTGTACAAACAGCTCAATCTCCGGATGGAGAACATCTTCCGCGAATGAGCCTATGGATCGATCCTCTGATACTCCAACTCGGAACCGCTCCAGCATCAGCTCGACCTCCTGCCGCACAGCGGAAGTCGGCTCTAGGCCATCCGCGGCCGCCTGAAGAGCCTGCATTGTATTGAGACCAGTCTTCAACATGCCAACCACTGAGAGAAGGAACTGCGGGAAATCAATATCAAATTCGCTTATTCTCTTCTCAATTCTTCGGTTGATATACCAATTGACTACCAGCGGTCCCGTGGTGAGTGCCAGTATTTGCAAAACCTCTTTGAAGTACATGCGAACGATCAAAAAGGCGACAAGACTGATAGTGATTTGAAGCATGCTAAAGACGTACGGGGGATACGCGCTTAGGTTGGCGTAACGAAGTCGAGCCTCTAAGGTTAGCCCTCTTTCAGATTTTCGGTTACTTTCCTGGTCCAGCCCAATATCCTTGCCCCGTCTAGTGAGCAATTGTGCGGTCTCAGCAAGATCAGAGTCGCCTCCCGAATAGTCATGCAACCCGCCATCCAGGCCTCGCTGCCCACTGCGCAGTTGAGGGTTCAGCCCTGTTAACCTCACTCGCACCAACCACATGAGTCCACTGAGGAGAATGACGGATCCAATAAGGATAAACGGCATGCTGCTAGCCATTAGGGCCTCCGGGTTCTTTCTTTCGTCGGTTCCGCGCCCCCCTCACCGAGCGTCAATTCAGCCGGGGAATCTCCAAGATTCACACCATCGTTCTTCAGCTGCTCTGCGAAGTTACTGTTCCAGGAGTCCACGCGCCATACCGGTCGCACCCCTTGCTTGATCAGGGTAAACATCGGCCTCACCTGAATGACTCCTTCAACGAAATGGCCCACCTCAATTATTTCAGCGATACGTGGCTTACCGGTCGCTTTTTCGCGTATGAGCCACACAACGCAATCAACCGCGAGTGCAATCTGCTGCCTGATGATATCAATTGCCACCGATTTTTGAGCTCGCCCGAGGAGGCTTTCCAGACGAACCAAGGTCTCTCGCGCGTTACGGGCGTGAATCGTTGACATTCCAACGTGGCCTGTTTGGGCACTTTCTAGAAATGCTTCAGCAGCGAATGGAGTACGCATCTCACCGAGGAGCACGCGAGTTGGGGTCATTCGCAACGTGGTCTTGATGTGCTCCTGAAGAGTCACCTCTCCTACGCCCTCGGAGTTCGGCGGTCGCGACACCAACGAGCGAAAATATGGGTGATCGAAATTCAGCTCGGGAGTATCCTCAACCGCAACGATCGACTCATCTGGACCGAACTGGGTAGCGAGGCATTTGATCAACGTGGTCTTTCCAGTTCCAGTCTCACCAGCGACCATCATCGTTGCGAGTCCCGAACGAACCAGCGTCGCCAGGTAGTTGACTATCAGCGGGGGAGCAACCTGATACTTGATGATGTTATCGAGCGAGGCTTCCGACATTCTCGGAACGCGAATACACAGGAGAGGCCCGCGCTGACCACACACACTTTCGTGAACTGCACAGAGACGGATACCGTTCGGGAAGGATGCGTCGACGGTGTGTTGCTGTGTGCTCAACGATTTTCCAAGACGGAGTAAAAGTCGATCTATGAACGTCGCGTACGCCTGGGGATTCGGCCAGGAGAGTCCAGTCGTTTCACTTATTTTACCTCGCTGCAAAACGACCGTTCGGTAGTCGTAGCAGTGAATGTCCGTGACCTCTTTGTTGTCGATCAGTGGCTGCAAGACACCCCAGCCAACAAGGTCCTTTTGGAGGGCGATAATGATGCTCGCTCGCTCCATGTCATCAAGTGTGTCGCCTCGCTTCTTGATTACTCTGTCCACAGCCTGCGAGATCACCGCTTCAGTCTTCGTGGCCGAAGAGAGCTGCTGTTGCATGGCGGCATCACTTCCAAGCTCTCGACGGGCCTCGCGCATTACCGTTGAGGCCAGCGGCGATAACTCAAGCTGTTGATTGAGAATCTGTTTTGGTTGGCCTTGATTCGACATCGACGGCATGGAGCCGTGATTCACGGTGGGCCGTTGCGGGGCATTAAAGGGCTTCATGGCATCGGTGGCTTGGCCACTTGGCCCCGGCTCGGCGTTCTTCGGGGTCGTTGCCCGCGATCCATCAGATCTCGTTGAGAACATCCCCCGGAGGGAGCTGGTATCGCTTCGTTCTTTTCCGCTCATAGTTCCTCTGTGCGCAGGCTCACTGCTCGAGGGGATGGCTCCGCTGAGTAGTCCTTCAGCTTCTTCGCCAATCCCTCCATTAGAAGGGTCGGCTTACAGGCAAGAAAGGATGAGGAAAATGAGCAATGTACGCGGTCACTGAGCCTACGGAATCAGCCCGGGGCAGAGAGCATCTGAGACCGACTTGCCAAACACCTGATTACACTGGCTGCTGCAGTTTCGGAGCAAGTAAAACACCCCCGACCCGCCTTAAAACAACGATCTATAAAATCGAATCACTCCGGCAACAGTGCCGCACCGACAACCCGATACCGCCGGCCGTCTATTACCACCCAGCCATGGTCAGGTGGCCCCGCATTCGGTGTATCATTCACCACACCCAGAACTGACTCTAGTGGTAGGGGCTCGACCACTCCAAGCTCAGATGTATCCTCATCTCCTCGCAGCAAAAGACGAAGCGTGCCTTGTCCGGATGCTAACTTTAAGCGTTTCTGATCCTCAGCGGATACCTCTAGGGTGACCGTCGACTCACCTCCACCGACAGTCTTCGACTCTCCCCCAAACTCAGACGACACGCTGGTGCCACTGGAGAGCACTCGAAGGTTCTGGGCTATCAGTGCCACTGAGGCCTTCGGTCCTTGGCCTATGATTACAACGACGTCCACGCGCACACCGGCTCTGGTCCATCCCTCGTTAGTAGTTTCCCGGTCGAGTGTTAGAGTAATCGCTCGGAATCCCGGTCGAATCTTTGGAACAACGCTGTTAATCGGGGCCTTGGAGGTTACCTGTTCTGCCACAAGGGGTTGACCCAACGGTATGAACGCTTTCGCGTACAATCCTCGCAACTGTTCGAAGTTGCCGATCAGATTCACCCCCGCGAAATTGCCCTTATCACGGGACTCCCGACGAAACATCGACGGCTGTAGCTCCGTGCCGATCTGAATATTCTCCAGAGGAATCAGAACATCTACCACGGGGAGCGCGGCGGGCGTTGGAATAGCAGGCGCAGGAGCTTGATTGAGGAGATGATAGGCGCTGAAACCAAGACCCGAAACAGCGACGATGCTCACAACTGCAAGCAACGGTATGAGAAGACCACGATTGTGTGCGGGTGGTCGGCGAGATAGCGACACGGACGAGATCCCCAGAATCGGACAAAAAAAGTAGCCAGCGGTTGTTCGCTGGCTACTCATACTAGAATCTACCTAGATGCAGGGCCAATTAGCCCATCTGCACTCCGGTAGTTGAGAATGAGCTTGACACTCGGTCACGGAGGAGGGTCATTGCCGCAACTGCGCCTACTCCGATAAGAGCCACTAGAAGGGCGTACTCAACAAGGGAAGCACCCTTCTGCTTCTTTTTAGTTTTTACATTCTTCTCTACAACTTCAACCTTAGCTGACATAGACTCCTCCAAGCAGACACAACTTTTTTCTGAGCAGACCCTTTGTACAACTACCCTTGGTTGGGTCAAATCGCAAAGAACCTTCAATCATGGTAGTCTCCACTCCGCTGGACCGTCAACAATAATTTCGGGCGCACTGGGCTCCCGATGTTAACGAAACATCCTTCGAAGCCAACCAAACCTCGCCCCCCCCTCTTCGTCCAGGGTGAGATCCGAATTTTTCGTATCTGCTGACCCGCCCGACTGTTCTACTAATCCAAGACTATTTGCTATCTCAACAAACACGGAGCGGAGATCTCGATTACCGATACTGTACAAAGTGCTTCCAGTACCGGGCCAAGATGAGGCCTTCGGCTCTCGCGGGAGGACTGGCAAACTCCACGCCTCTTCGCTCAGGTTATGCACCGCATTCAGCTCCGCCGATATCTGGCGAATATTGACTGACTTTTCGGTGGATGGATTAACCAACAGTCGAAGGCGGTCGGTTCCACCAATAAGAGGCTTCACCGAGGTCAACAGCAAATCAACCGCTGTTAAGCCCAATTCAGAGTCATCCGTGACCATCAAAACAATATCAGCGCTCCGCAGTATCCCCCCGAGCGCGGGCCCCATCCGACCTGCCGAATCCACGATGATCACGTCAAACAGAACTTTTGCAAGCTCGATGATCCGGTGCCCGATCTCCATCCCATCCGCGTGACACACGAGATCCATCGATTCAGCAAAACGATCCGGCGGCGTCAGTATCGATACATCTCCAGCGAGGGGAATTAACGCATCCCGAAAGGTCTCTCTATTAATGTCACGACTTCCGTTAACCCACCCGCTTACGATCTTCGACTCAGGACCACTGGCAGCAAGGGCACGACTAAGATCCTTGGTTTCGACATCGAGATCCCAGAGCATTGTACGTCGAGCCCTACTACTGCACACCTCTCCCAGCGCCGCGGCAACCGACGTAGCCCCCACACCACCTTTTGCATGTAGCACGAGAACTATCCGCCCCTCGTAGGTACGACCCTCTTTGCGAAAATCAGCATGGATTGCAACCAATTCCTGCAGTAGGTCGAGAGCACCTGCGCTTTCCGGGAACACTTTGCGAACACCAACCGAGTGCGCCGAGCGAAAAGCGCCCCCACCGTACTCCCGATCGCCCACAAACATGACGATCTGGATCCAAGGAGCCTCCATCCTCGCCTGTCGCGCAAGGGATACCGCCTGGTCGGAAATATTTGCACCAAAGATTACGACATCCGCCTCAGATAACCGATCAACAAACTCGCGATCATTCACGAGCCTAACTTTGAGATCGAGCATCTCTTTGTCAGCTTTGCTGAACCCCTCAATCCGTTTGGCGCAGATCGCTTGGCTCTCCGTTGTAGTATCGACGATCAGAACTCGCATTAGGCACCACCAAAATAACTCAACTTCTCAAGCAAAGAAGGCGCAAACAGTCGCAAGAATACAAAGCCACATCCTATGCCGACAAATGCCGCAAACACAAACGTTAGCAGGTCCAAGACGCGGAGCCGGTGATTGCTCGCTTCAAGAAAGTGGGCTGGGAGGTCTCCAGCTCGGTCTCGCGCATGTCGCTCCCGAAAATCGCCGCGCATGCGCGGCCCCTCGGATGCTCCCACAAAGGGCTCGGATGTAGCGGGCTTCGAGAGTCTGTCCGACTCCGATGTTATCAAAGAATAGTCTACATACGCAGCGGTTAAAACCTCTGTATCACCACTCCCTGCGCCCCGATTTTTTGAAACACCGTGTGTCTGGACAGGCGATCCTCCATCACGAGAGAGACTCTCCGCACCCCACACGTCTTCGGAGTGCTTGACTCGCCGAACACCTGGATCAATCGATCCATCAGAGGTCAGTAGCTGAGTCTCATACTGCACGGGCGCCCCACCCGCAACTGAGTCGCTTAGAGAGGGTCCCACATACCGTTGACCAGCGATGGAGGCCCCAGGCGCACCTTGAATCACACTACCACCTGAGTGCGATACGCCGAGGGTTGTCGCAACCTTTTGCAGATCGGCGTACATCTCCATGGCAGACTGATAACGTTCTTCAGGATCCCGAACAAGCGCCTTAAGAATGATCGCGTCTATCTCTGGAGGGCACTCGTGCCGGTGCGTACTCGGCGGTTCTGGATCTGTCTGAAGTCGCTTACTAATCGACGCATACGCGCTATCTCCGGTAAACGGAGCCTGCCCAGTAACCATCTCATAGGCCAGAATTCCGAGGGCGTATATATCAGAGCGCCAGTCCACTTGCGAACGTAGCATATACTCCGGTGCGACATATTCAATTGTGCCAACAACCCCTCCATGTTCGGTCAACTTTGGGCCGTTGCGATTTCGCGCGATACCGAAGTCCGCTATTTTTATATTTCCCTCGTTTGTAAGTAAAATATTCTCAGGCTTCAGATCCCGATGAACGATCCCAGCATCGTGAATCGCTTGCACACCCGCGGCCATTTGACTGAGCAATCGCACGAACTCTGAAATGCTCATGAGCTCAGCCCGACTCATGCGGTCCGCAAGATCCCCTCCTCCTACAAACTCCATTGTGTAGGCGACGAGATCTCCGTCTTTGATATACTCATAGGCTCGCACAACATTCGGATGCGATACTCCGTAGGATGCCAAGACCTCGTTCTTAAAGCGAGCCGCTGATACTTTGTCCGCTGCAACCTCATTAAAGAGAACCTTGGCGGCAACCATCTGCCCCTGAAGCTCTCGGTGGCGGCATGCGTACACCATACCCATACTGCCGGCACCCAAGCACTTCACGACCTCGTACTTGCCGCCGATTACGGTCCCAGGCTGTAAGCTGATCAAATGCTCATCTGACATAGTTTATCCTAGCCGTTAGAACCTGCCTCAAGCGAAACCAAACACACGTGATATTTACGATCGCCAAACAGCACTACATCCCCGTGATGCAACGCGCCCCTCTCTCCCGAGAGCCTCTCCTCCTTGCCGTCTCGCGCGCGGATGATTCGAGTTCCGAATTCGGAGAGCTGATCCAGAATCTGGATAGGTCGCCCACGTTCAATACGTAAAATGGCATGCATCGGCGAGACCGACGGATGATCGATGACGAGGCTAGCGCCCATCGGAAATGGCTCACTGGTTATTACCAGCCTTCCTTCTCGGAGCTCCGCGAAACTACCCCGAGGATCCTCGTCAAACGACACAAGAAATCCAGCGAGGGAATTATCTACTCCCCTCAATGGAGGCTCCTGAGCTGCAACATCGGAGTATCGAACAGCCTGCTCTTCCGAGGGCCGGCTTTCACGAGCCTCGCGGAATCCCTCGATCTGATGTTCAATCTTTTCGGACTCCCTCACTTCCACGTGCTCCGGCTGCACCACCGCGGATGCCCGTAGAATTTTGGCGACCGGCGCCGACATCTGCGGCGCGGATTCAATTTCGTCCACCACGGACTCCTGAGGTAGATCCCCCCCCGACGGAATCTGCTCCTGCTCAAGAAAATCAAAGACGCCAAAGGCTTCGTCCATTACATCAAGCGGAGCATCTTCCACCTGCAATTCTTCAGTGACTAACACGTCTTCGCTCTCTGCTGCGAGCTCCTCGGGAAGCGCATCAAAGGTATCAAAAAAATCATTATCGAGACCCACAACCTCCTCCTCCTGAGATGTGGGCGAGGGTGTCTCGCGCACATCAACAGCTCCCAGGAGTTGTCGAACCTCTTCTTGAACGAGAGGCTCTTGCTCCCGCTTGCGCAGCTCAGCGACATCGCGCGCTTTCATGTACACGGTCTTATTTTCCGCACGTGGAGCACTTCCACTACCTCTACGACCCGGCTTGCCAGTAGTATCCATACCTCATTCCCCCATTAATTGTACGAAAACAAAGCCTACGGCCGTTGTAAGTGATGCTGCGACACAAAGAAATGACACCATAACAGCGTGGAATCCCCAACTACGGTGCTTCGAGGCAGCTTGAGAGCTGCGAGTTTCTCGCTTGTGTTTGCGCTTCTTTTGAGGACGCTTTGCAACGGTCGACCCCTCTGGCGCCTCCGTTTTTACCACCCCATCAATTGGAATTATGAGCGCCGTAATATTATCAAAGCCACCCCGCTGTCGAGCCAGCTTTACAAAGTGTTCACACGCATCCTGTGATGAATGAGTGGTCGCTATATCAGCCATCTCAGATTCGGAGATAAGGCTGTACAACCCATCGGAGCAGAGAAGAAGTACATCGTTGCTTGATGAATCAGCTGGGTTGCTTGGCCATATCCAAAGAGCCTTACTATCAATCTGGAATCCAACGGTCGCTCCAACACAGCGGGTCAGGATGTGTGCTTGAGGGTGCACCAAGGCATCTTGTGGCTGAATGTGCCCCTGATCAACCAATTCCTGGACGTATGTGTGATCAGATGTGAGCTGTTGAATTGTGCCATCATGAATGAGATAGGCTCGCGAATCTCCCACGGAGGCTATCGTTATTTCTGGGCCACTTATCATCGCTGCTACAACGGT
>JBIIYC010000201.1:0-4497 GCA_044347025.1 Bdellovibrionota bacterium | reverse complement strand
TCCAAGAGTTGAAGCACAAAAGCGGGGCGCTCGCGCCTGAATCGCAGGTGCACATGATTGGGCCGCTCCAAAGTAATAAGGTAAAAGATGCGGTTCGTTACAGTGATGTGATTGAGTCTGTTCATTCGACCAGGATCATGTTGCTTATAGCAGAGGCTGCCCGAGCGATAGGCAAGGTGCAGTACATATTTCTCCAGGTCAATATTGGAAGCGATCCCAACAAGAGCGGCTTTGCTGAGGAAGAAGTAAAGCCCGCCATCGAATTGGCGGCGGTGCATAGAGATGCGCTTGAGCTTGTTGGGCTGATGACAATTACACCGTATGAAGAGGATCCTGAGCTGACGAGACGGCACTTCACAGCGTTGGCCGATGTCCGACGAGACCTCGTAAACTCCGGACTCGCGCGGCAATTCTCAGGCGGACGGATCGCCCTGAGTATGGGCATGTCGGCTGATTATCCTGTCGCGATTGAAGAGGGCGCTGACTTTGTCCGAATCGGCACCGCACTATTCGGAGAGCGATAGAGGTAAGGTCAAGCAGGGTGTGAGCAATAGCTCCGTTGTGAGCATCGTGAGAGTTGTAAAGAGGTCGCGGTCAAATCATCGAAATACCTCACAGAAACTCATGCTCCACCTCCCCGCGAGTGTTCGCGCATGCACGAGATACGCAAGCATCCTCATACCCGAGATAGCTTCAATCCTTGAAGCTGTCTAGGTAACGTCAGCCGTGAGGAAGCCATGGAAGTACATCAAATAATGAAAACCGATGTCGCGGTTCTATCACCGCGAGCGTCATTACGAGAGGTTGCCGACCTCATGCACGATCGAGATGTTCGCCATGTCCCGGTCTTAGAGGGTGGGCAGGTTGTTGGCATTGTGAGCGATCGCGATGTGCGGTGCTATCTGACTGAGCTGTATCGCTCCGAGCCTGAAATCACCCCGAGCTCCGCTCGTAAAGCGATTCCCGTGAGAGAGGTAATGCAGAGCAAGCCCGTTGCGGTTGATGCGAGTGCGGATGTCCGGGACGTAATCGACCTTTTACTCGAATTTAAGATTGGTGCGGTCGTGGTTTCGGACACCGAGGGGCATTTGCAGGGGATCGTAAGTTATGAGGACGTTCTCCGCGGGCTTCGAGAGGAATCATTTGACTAGAGAGGTGTGAAAGGATGGTTACACACGAAATGCGTGAGATTCCAAAAGAATCGTGGCGCGGATTCTTCGATTCTGTTTCGAAAGAAATTCGCGGTAAAGCAGTTGATGTAACGCTCTGCTCTCCTGCGTTTACGGCGCATCAGTGTTGCTTGTGGGAGTTGCATGGCCTGACCTACGATCCCCATGATGATGCATTGATAGTCTCGTGCCGCCAACAGGAGCATGTAATCGATTGCCCAGAGGCAATTCGAATTGAGCGAGAGGGTGTATCGCTTCACTCAATCGATGTGCAAAAGCATGCTGGAGAACACGAGCTCATAACGTTCATTGATCCGCTGCTCCTGCCTGCAGCGTGATTGTAGTCAGCGAGAGAGCGTGACGGATTTGGTACAGATTCACTTCGAGCAGGCTACGAAGCTCAGTTACTCAAGGAGATTTACTATGAAAAGTGATAAGCAACTTCAACAAGATGTCATGGACGACCTGCGTTGGGATCCAAGTATCGATGCCTCGAAAATCGGGGTTATTGCCTCCAATGCAGTGATCACGCTGACTGGAACTGTGCCGAGTTATTTCCAGAAGCAAAACACGGAGCGTATTGTGAAGCGCGTCGCGGGTGTTCGCGCTGTTGCAAATGATATCGAGGTTCGCCTGCCGAGCTCCACCGAGCGGAACGATGGTGATATAGCACTTGCAGCAGTGAATGCACTTAAGTGGGACACCTCGGTGCCTGACGAGCAGGTGAAGGTCTCCGTTTCAAAAGGGTGGGTAACACTAGAGGGGAATGTTGATTGGAACTATCAACGCGAGTCCTGCGAAAAAGTGGTCGAGAAGCTTGTTGGAGTGAAGGGAGTTACCAACCGCCTTGCGGTTGCTCCACACGTGAAGTCGAAAGATGTAAAGAGTGAGATCAAAGCTGCTTTGCATCGGTATGCCGAGCTTGAGGCGCGCAATATAGAGGTTGATTCGGCAGATAGTAGCGTTACCCTGCGTGGACAGGTTCGTTCGTGGGCCGAGCGCAAAGAGGCTGAGTCTGCGGCTTGGATGGCGCCCGGCGTTACGCAGGTGAAGAACGAGATTATCGTATCTGTGTAAGAGTGCCTCAATAGTTACTCGGCGCGGCGCGGCTTAATCGCGGATCTTTGAAGAGTGAAGTCTCATCTCGAAGGGCGTATCCTTTGAGAGCAGTGGAAATTTCACCACTTTGAGGAAGGTGAATGACGCCGCATCGCGTCGGGCTTTTGCAATTTGTAAAGCTAGGCTGCGTAAAGGGCTTGTTGAGGAGTCTTTGAATCGCAGCGAATGCGAAGATGCCAGCTTCCATTCCGTTGCTCGGTAATCCGATGTCGTCGCTGAGTCGAATAATCTTCTCGATATGTGGCATCGATGTGCGCAGTGATGCAAAGAGCTGCTCATGTTCGGCAAGGATGTAAGAAGCGCGACCAGAGCAGAGATCTTTGAGCTCTGAAACAAGGGCGGGGTTCTTCCAGCCGCCTCCAAACAGGGCGATAGTTTCTGGGAAAAGGCCGTACGTGATGGCTAATGCTATTGAGTGCGCGACGCAATAAGCCGAGAAGGCAACGGTCGTGCGAAGGCGATTCGGAAGGGGGGACTCGGAGCTGCGTAGTTCCGGTGGCAGGTTGTACCATTGTGGATCAAAGGACCGGGGGCCGCGGATCTCTAGAGCATTGGTCCTATCGTCGCGGAGCACAGCCGTGTCCCATAGTCGCCGGATGAGCTCGGGTTGTACCACACCGCTACAGGCTATCGCTCCGTCTTTATCAAGTGGTACTCCCATCTCTTCGCGCATCAGGAGGTCGGGAAATTGATTGCACGGTCCGCAGTCCCAGCCCCGAACATCATGAGTCGCGGTGTTGATAATTGCGATGTTGGATGTGTTTCCCGCATTAACAAATGCAGCGGTCGTTACACCAAGTGTTGGAACAAGTAGGGCATTAAATCCGGGAGCAAAGGGCGCTCCTTCGCCTCCGTTGAGGAGATCGTCTGAGCGAAAGTCACTAATGGTGACAACGCGCTGGGTGTTGGCAAGAGCCGCACCGTTTACGATCTGGATTGTGTATGGCCTTTGTCCGGCGGTTGCTATGCTCGGTGGATTATGACCTACGGTTTGCCCGTGAAAGCCGAGCAGGTCCGTATCAATTCCGAGCTCGTTTCGCAGAGCCACTCGTGCGGCAGTTACAGCGTTATTAACATCCAGGTGGTATTGTTGTGAGGTGTGCTCCAGCAGATCCGCTAGGTCTGGTCGAATGTTGCCTTTTGATTCCTTCAGGCGATTCTTGAGTGTGAGCACCAAGTCCCGTAGTTCGCTAGAGCATGGGGCTGAGTAAAAAGCGACCTGTTGAAAATGGGTAACGCGGTCTCCGTTGATAGACGCCTTGAAGGATGCAACATCCACCGCATCGAGGGAGTTGCCGGTCATAATGCCTGAAACGATAAGTTCGCGGGGGTGGGGGTGGAGCATGGGGCACAACTTTCTTACTCCTTCTAAGCATATCCGAGAGGTTCCGGTCACGCACATGGAAAACTAGAGGCGCAAGTCTTGTAAATTCAATGGGTTGTGTGGCAATTTGGCTTCTGTCTTGAAAGTTGGCGATCGCGGTCTTATTTGAGCGATACTAACAGAGTGGTGTGCAATGCAGACGCGAGCCACCTTTTGGGGGTATACTCCCGCCACGTTATGTAGATTTAATTGAGTGCCTTATGCCTATTTACGAGTACGAGTGTCCAGTCTGTGGTCGCTTTGAAGTTATCCAGAAATTCAGCGATAAGCCGTTAACGCAGTGCCCGCAGTGTAAGGAGAAGGGCAAGAAGAGTGCGGTCGCCAAGGCGGTGTCTGCTTCCGCATTCCACCTCAAGGGGAGTGGTTGGTACAAGACCGATTATTCCTCGGGTAGTTCGTCGTCCGGTTCTGCGAAGAAGTCGAAGTCTGGCAGCTCCGAGTCCTCGGCAGCATCATCGGATGCATCGTCCACCTCCGAGTCGAAGCCGACGAAGAAGGCGTGTGGCACGGGGTGTGGGTGCCATTAGGGCGGCCGTAAAACCCCCTCTCCTTGGGCAGGCGGAGAACGTGGGGCCATCCTCGCGTATCAGAGGTGTGAAATAGCTCACGAATTTCAATTGCTTGCATCACCCTGCGTATCTTCTTATCGCAGTCGAGTCGAAGGGAAACCCAAGAGTTTGAGTAGCGTTGCCACAAGCAGGTATCCTTGTCGGATAGGAGAGCACGCTATGAGCT
The DNA here is from genome assembly GCA_044347025.1 of Bdellovibrionota bacterium. Classification (GTDB taxonomy): domain Bacteria; phylum Bdellovibrionota_C; class UBA2361; order UBA2361; family OMII01; genus OMII01. Next base: position 90 of record JBIIYC010000201.1, on the reverse strand, counting down.
TTGCAGCCCACCAACATTCTCGACAACTCACCAAAGAACATCGTGGATTGCTGCTCCGTGGCTACGTGCTGCCCTGCCACTTTGGTCTCG
>JBIIYC010000202.1:0-4497 GCA_044347025.1 Bdellovibrionota bacterium | reverse complement strand
CTCACCAAGCAAGAAGCCGCCGAAACCGACAGCAACCGAATACACGAACGCTCCGATGGCGAGTGCGATGAAGCCAAGCTTCAACGTCAGCACCTTGCCGAAACGATCTGCGAATCTCCCGGTTACAACCTCAAGGATGAGAAGAGCAAGCGCGAAAAAGATCTCTAAAAGATAGAAATCTCCCCGACTCAAGCCCCTTTCCGCCCAAAGTGCGGTAATACCCGGAGTACCAGCTGCAAATCCGGCCGCGAATGCTCGCGCCCCGATCAACAACCAGCGATTAACAACCAACCTGTTAGGTGTAGTTTTCATGTTAGTTTTTCGTTTGAGTTGAAGTTAAGAACCTTCTTAACCTGCGGAACATCGCCCGCCGACGCTGCGGCTTGGCTTCGTGGACCTACACAGAGCGGAGAGGAGCGCAAAGCGCGACACAGAGGTCCCGCAAGGAGATGGAAATCTCACCGAACTTGGATGGAAGGGAAATGGAGGAGGATGAAGAGTAGAAAGCGAGGCGCCACAGCCTCGGCGAACGAGTTACCGATAATTACTTCTACCCTTATGAAACTGTGTGGTTGTGCCGGAGACGATCGCCATTCCGGCCGGTTTGACGTGATTGACGGGGGTCGCATCCCCCGCGATCTTCGCGGTGGTGGCACGATATGAGGTGGCTACAAGCTCAGAGAGCAAGACCTCACGTCGTTGAATGTCATGACCACGAAATACACAGTTCATAAAAGCACTCGAATAAATTCGCCGAAAATCAACGGATTTTCGACGACGCATACTCAGAGTAACACAGCTACAATCGCTAAGGTAAAATATTTCACCCACGAGCGCAGATTCTGAATTCTTCTCGGCATCCATCGCTTCTCACATAAACAACTCAACCAATCACTCTTTGGTGCCACCCAACTCTGACTGCTAAACAAATACGGCTCCGATAGCGGACCGCATCCGACACTCATGTCAAAACCCGAGGACGGAATGCGGAGCGATACATCCCGGATAAAATGTTGGGTGGCACCAGCACGAACCGAGTTGGGTGGCACCTATTTTTGACGAGTGGCTCGGTTGGATCGAGCGTCCTCTGCCGCCTTGAGCGCTGCTCGCGCCTCTTTCGAATCGATCTTTCGAAGCGCGTACGCCGCCGAACTCGCCACGCCAACGTTTTTGTCGTACATCAATGCCGCTATCCGGGGCACGGAGGACTCCGCCATGGCGCTGCACTGCGCCAACACTTGCAAAGACTCATTTTTCTGCCGAGGTTCTGGACTATAAAGTCCGCGCATGGCATGTGGGACCTGCGCCTCATCGCAGCATCCCCCGAGAAGACTAAGCCCACAGACACACACCATCCTCAATCGCCACATACAAACTAGCTCGGCTCGCACCCGCTGATCGCCTTAGGTTTAGCATCGCTTCTGTTCGCCACCGCCGCGCCTTGGGAGCAGCTCTCCCTTCCTAAAGCACCAGACCTGCCACAGCGGCCAAACTGCCTGTTGGCACAGGTTGTGCTCAAGTTGGGCATACCAGCCCAATGCATCTGGAAAGTCAGGGGGTCGAAGCGGGAATCGCTACAACCCCCTGAAAAGAAAACAAGGTGTACGAAGCAGGTTAGTTCCTTTTTGCATAGCAGTAGGAACTACCACAGTACGAGAGATTGTGATGCGATACGCGATTCCACGATGCAAGACGACGTACTCGGCACTAAGCCGAAGAAGAAGTCTCATTCGCATGGGTCGGTCTAAACTCGGAGGTGCCCGTCTATGACTGTTACTGCCACCCTTTCAGCCGGCTTGATCGGAGTCCTAGTTTCTACCACGGTTGGTCTCAGCTCATACCTCATCACCACAGACGCCTCGCAGCCGACGAGCACCCATCAAATGCATTACTTTCCAAGTGTCCAAAAGCAGATGCTAAACCGCCAAAAGGCTGGACTCGACCCAATGAAATGCATGAGTGGCCCATGGAATGTGTGTTGGCAGGCTACGTGGGCATCGGGAACTACTCGCAGACGATGAATGTACGGACCAGCCCCCGAAGCAACTCAGTAGCAAGCGTGCTATTCCTGTGCTATCCAATAGGGCATGAACGTCACACCTCTATCCAAACTCGCCATCTCGTCCCTAATCCTGGTTGCTCTTATCGCGCCAGCAACTGGCTGCAGCTCCACACGCACCTCCTCAACGACCACGGTCCACACTGAAGAGGGCACCACCTCGCCCTCGCAGCAGGACCCCGCTCAACAGCCCCAAACCAAAGTCGTGACCGAAAAGACTGAAACCGTGACGGAGAAAGAAAGCAGTGGTCCTTGGTGCGGCGGTATCCTGAGCTGCACCTTCGAGGGTGTCGGCTGGGTCCTAGCACTCCCCTTCCGTTTGGTTGGCGGCGCGATCGACGTGATTTTCTAGAGCTTAAGGCGTAAGCCCTGCGTTGCCATTCAACAGAGCCACTGCGGCACTAACTACGGCCACTGCCCTTCCCGCGCAATGCGCAAATCAGGTTACCCGTCTCAAGCAACTGTCGTGCGTACTTGAGACGCCGCTGCAGTGTAGCGTCGGCATGATGAGCTGGCTGCTGAATCGCAGCATCGAGAATCGGAAGAAGCTCTTCGGCGATACCTCGCGTTGAGGAGAAATAAGGAGTACGAAGAGCATCCTTTTTGCCCAATTGCACCACACTCGCCAGGTCTTCCCATCGGTTAAGCATGCGCACCATCGACACCGATATTTCCAGCGGAATCGACTCAAGAGAACGCAGATTTGATAACACGGAGTGATACAGAAGATTAAGGGGCGCAGACGAGTCCTGGTACGAAGCGTGCGAGATGAGAAGCAAGGCCTCCCCACTAGCTGCTAGTATATCCTTGCTCCATCCCTCCCGCCGAATGACATCCGGGAGGTATCGAAAGAGCACCTCAAGCCGGGAACCGACCTCTTCATCAACAATTATGAGATTTCGACGAGCCTCAACCTCGTCAGCCTTCTTGCAACACTGCCGAAAGCCGGCCACAAGCTCAGAAGAATCAAGGTTCACCCGCGGAAACGTGACCCCCTCGTCGAGCCCGTATCTGTCCAGAGGCCTCGAACCTGAAAACGCTCGAGAGATCGCTGAGAAAAGGGACTCTCCCCCGTCAACTTTGTCCTCTGCGCGAAGTGCATCTGCCAACGTCGCCATCTATAACTCCCTTACATTTCAGGTATAACGAACCACCTGTGCTAGATACGCCCACCCCGCACGGTAGTCAATGCACCCCGTCGAAGCCCCTCAGAAAGACTGACTTTTTTGCACACGTAGGGGTCCTCCGTCCCAGCCCTCGGCGCCCCCCTCCAGACCGTCGCGTCCCTTCACCAACGATGCACCGAAATACGCAGACTGCCCCCCGGCACATCCGCCACACGAGCCCCCGTTTTCCTATAGCCAACGACATCTGTGGACGATAGAAATCTCAGGTAAACACCCCCTATCGCGTGACCAACAATGCGCAAGCTCGCGGACCGCTACCTCTACTCGGCCACAGACCTCTGCAACTTCGCAGCATGTCACTACCTGACCCACCTAGACCTGAGAGATCAAATAGAGCATCTCGAACGCGCCGAGGAAGATGACCAAGCTAAACTCGTTATCAAAAAGGGGGAAGAACACGAGAAGCGCTACCTTGCAACACTGCGCGAAACATCTCAGGACGTGATTACCGTTCCACCCCTTCTCGATGCCCAACCAGAGGAAGCGCTTGAGGCGACAATCAAGATTCTAAAAGAAGGGGCACCCTACGTCTACCAAGCTTTTCTTTACAAGGAACCGTGCAACGGCTACGCCGATTTTCTCAAACGTGTTAATCGCCCCTCGAAGCTTGGAAGCTTTAGCTACGAAGTCATCGACACAAAACTCAGTAAAACCACGAAGGCATCCTACATTATCCAACTCTGTTTTTATTCGGAGATCCTCGCCGAGATACAAGGGCACCTTCCCACGCACGCGCACATCGTAACCGGTGATATGCGGCTCACAAGCTTCAAAGTAAGTGACTACTTCTCCTACTACAGTCGCCTCAAGCGCGACTTTCTTCATTCAGTAGCACAGTATCCCCACAGCACCCTCTATCCTGAACCGTGCCCTAAGTGCACCTCATGCAGCTGGCGTAACCTCTGCAAGGAAACGTGGCAAAATGACGATCACCTCTCACTGGTTGCTAACATCACCCGCAGCCAGCGCATCAAACTTGAGCAGAAGGGAATAACAACCTGCGCTCAACTAGCAGATCCCAACACCCCTTCACCATCAAACCTACACCCAGAAGCATTCGCGCGATTGCGAGACCAAGCCTCCCTTCAACTCGCAGCCCAGCGCACGAACACCCCAGTATACCGGGTAATCCCACCGCAGGAAGGTGGTCGAGGCTTCGCGCTACTTCCCCCCCGAGATGAGGGAGACCTCTTCTACGACATTGAGGGAGATCCCCTCCTCAAGGAAGACTCCCTCAAGACCTCAAATTTC
>JBIIYC010000299.1:0-4501 GCA_044347025.1 Bdellovibrionota bacterium | reverse complement strand
TACCAAATACACCGACCTCGTACTAACCGATGCGATCCTGCGTGGAAAAATCATCTATTTTATGCTTCCTCGTCTTGAAGAGGCGGAGAGCGCTGCACGAATGGTGAAGGTATTCCGTGAAGATCTTGAGGTGTCGATCGGAGAGATCACATCCTCTCGGGTGCACAATTTAGAGGATCCGCATCTCGTCATCATAGATGAGGGCTCGTCGACCTTCGGTCCGACGTGGGCGAACCTCTTTGAGCTCGCGCGTCGCGGTCGCTTTGCGTTGCTCTTCGGTGCGCAATCAACAGGTGGTCTTACCGATGCCGCGATGGGTCTGAGTGAGGCGTTCTATGAACGCGTCATGGCAAACGTGAACCTTAAGGTGATGATGCGGATCGGCGACAATCGAACCGCGGCGGACATGACTGAATGGTTTGGAAAGATCACCTCCACCAAGAAGTCTATTGGGGCGGGAGTTACATCTGGCCTCTCGAGTAGTCTCCTCAAGGGAAGTCTCGACCTTTCGACGCGGCGGACCGGCGGAGAATCTCAAAGTGTGAGCTACTCAGAGGACGAAGAGGATCTCGTGAGTGCGGAGGAGCTCAAGCATGAAATGTCTGCGGAGAAGGGGCTAGCCTGGTTCGATCTCGGTAACGGCAAAATCGTGAAAGGCCGCTCCTTCTGGTTCAACGCATCTATTCCTGACACCTGGGAGGGGCGCGAATTCATCGTGCATCCCGAGCGTTTCGAGGTCGATGAGATCGGGCTCGCCGATTGGGTTGATGAGCAAATTCTCTCGCAGGAGCAGGAGGAGACCTCGGCGAAGTTTGCAACAAAATCAAAGCCCGAGCAGCCGCCCGTCGCAGAGCGAAAGACCCCTGAATCATTGAAATCCCCAACTCCGAGTAGCGCTCAAACGCCCGAAGCACCTGGCTCATTTAAGCTCGGGGCGATGCCACGGGGGGGGAGGATTCGAGGCTCAGTGACGGCGCTCGCTAAACCAAGCGCGCCCTCCTCCGAGCAAAAAGACGATAAAACCCCACACAATCAAGGATCGGGACAGCCACCGGAGCCGGTCAGCTCATCATCGAAATCCCCGAACTCACCCTCCGGTGGTGGCCCGAAGGGACCTAAGACCGGGCCGATGCGCTTTCGAAAATGATGCGTCCCGTAGGAAATTATTGCCTTTACACAGAGGTAGAAGTATCGTGCCCAAAACAAGATTCTGGTGGCGCGTACGGTAGTTGGCCCCGGATTGATGCTCTGGTGCGTGGTTCATATTTTGTTCCAAGCACAGAGGCTAAAGCTTAAACGAGGAATGAACGACTCCTCTGTGTGGGTTCCACGAGTTCCCATCAGAGGGCGCTAAGGTTGTACTGGGAGAGGAATAGGTTTTATGTACCGTGGCGGAGTGACTTTTTCTATCAACAAATCATTCGGGCGTCTTCAACTCATTCCCGAACCCGATGGTCTCCGACTCTTCTACATTCCGATCGTTAACGGCGCCGAAGCTCCCGGTTCACCTGGTAGCCTCGATATGCTCCTCCCAATAGATGCGATTGGTGGATTGTGGGCAACGACCCGTGCGTTTCTGTATGGCGTAGAGTCGCTCGATGAGAACGTTATCTTGCAGAGTGGTGAAGTTGAGAGTGAGTCCGATACCTTGATCAAGTTGTATCGAGACAAGCCGCGCGGACAGCAGGGGAAGCTCAGTGGCGAAGAGACGTGCTGGCTTCGTATTGTGACCGGCCGCACCGAAGAGGAGCGTCGTCGTATTAAGCTTGGGCCCCGCGACCTGTTGTGCCTTGAGTTGTCGTGCAATTCCGTGATGATCCTGGCTGGAGAGGCCGGGACCCACCGACCAGCCCTCATCGAGCAGGCCTAAACGCACAAAATAGGGCCTCGCAATAGGCTATCGCCGTGGGGCCTGAGGCGTCGAAGCTAGTCGTAACCGTCTCAAGTTACGTGGGAAGAGGCCGTTCAAACTTTTCTCAAAATCTACGTCACGCCACGGGCAGCCGGGCCAATAACCTAATGACAGCAATTTCGGCGCGTTGGGTGCGTTCCATCGCCTCTGCGCCAGTGCGGATGGTTAGGAGATCGGGCAATGAGAGAAACGACAGGAACGAAGCGGTGGATTATTGGCATTCTCTCTATCTGCGTACTAGCTCTTCCAGGTAGTGAAGAGGCCCGGGCGCAAGCAGACATGTTTGGAGATCTCGGGGGGGACCCTGCCATACGGCACGTATCCTCCGTCGCGGAGAATCTACCTGCCCCCGCCGACCTCGCTCCATCGAGAGTATCCGAGGTCGCCGAAGAGGCTCTTGAGGCGGTTGTTGATAACCATCCCGTCAGGGTTCTGTCTGATCAGATTAGATCGGGCGGTTCCGCATCTCTCCCGTCATTGCCTCGTCCCGATCAACATAGCTCCGTCGCCGCTTCGGTTCGGGGGGCGGCCTTGAATGCCATCTCGAACCAAGCTCTCCCAATCGTGGGCACTCAGATGCCAACATTCGGTGCGGGTGTTAATGAGTATGTAAATCAACTCCTCGGCAGTGTTCTTATTATGAACATCGGGCAAGGCGGCGCTGGAGTAGGCGGAGGCTCCGGTCTCGGTCAGGTGCTCGGTGCGGTAGGTGGTGCTGCTGGCTCTAGTATGGGCGGCCAGGGGCAAGGGGCTGCAGGAGTTGTGCGCTCGGCGATCGGTGCTGGAGTAGCCGCGGGGGTTGGGCAAGCGCTTTTGAGTAACGGCGGGAATTCCGGCGGAAACGGAATTCTCAACTCGGTCGCATCAGCAGCAATCGCGTCGGCGGCGATCAACATGGGGCTTTCGGGAGCCGCAATGAACGGCATGGGTGGCGGGATTGAGTTCGAAGGAGCTGGGGGAAGCTGTAACGGTCCGGATGGATTCTGTCGAGTTCGTCCGCGCAGAAGCTCGGTTGGATCGCCCCGCGGCGGATTTATCAATCCATCGGGAACAGCCTCAAACGCTATCAGTTACTGCGAGGCGCGCGCGATGTTCGGAGACCAGGCAGAGCAGGCGGGCCTAGTCGGTACGATTCCGGGCGACATTGATGATTACTGGGACGCATCGAAGCATGGAAAGTTCGAGGGAACCAAGGATCAATGGGCTACTGTCATGATGGCGGTAGCGAGCGAGGAATCAACGTTCGGCGCGAATGGCATCTCAACATCCGACACCTTTACGGAATCGAATGGCACGCTCTCTCAGGGAATCTTTTCGATGACGGCGGGAGAGGAGGGGCTCACCTCATCGTCGGTGTTTGATGCCCAATCGAACACTCGCGCGGCTGCGCGGACCATGAACAAGTTGATGAGGTCTAACAATACGATCTCCGGCCTTGGTAGGTATTGGGGGCCGGTCGCACGGGGCGAGGTTAACAAGAATACTGTAACCTCTGCCTCCGGCCTCGGTAATAACTGCGCATAGAAGAAGCGCATAGTACGACCTTGTTTTAGGGGGTTACGGCACCCGAGCCGACCAACAGAGAAAGGTCACTGCCCCCTCCTAAAGGTAACCACCGATACTGCCGACTCCAACAATAGCTTAGCTTATTGGGGGAGCGGTGCCTCGGGTTCGAACACGTCACGCCATATGGCCCGTCTGCGGGAGACTGTCGCCCATTTTGGGGGCGATAGCCCTTCTCTTGGTTGCGATCCAACCGGTCAGGGCCGCCCCATCCGACATCGGAACCCTCATTCGCTCCAAAAGCCTTGAGGAGAGGGTCCTCATTCCTCACCAGATCGAGGCATCGCTCCAGGAGCTGAATACGCAACCAAAGGAGCTTAACCTTCGCACCATCTTAGAGCCGCACGCCGGGAGCCGAGAGGAGATGCGAGCGGTTGTAAACGTGCTTACTACTCAGAGTGATCTCACCGTATCCGTTCGTCTTCTTAATTCACAATTCTTTGATGACAAGGTGTCTCAGGATTACCGTGACCGCCTCAAGGACTTCGCCTTCACTGGTGGTCAAAGGGATGGCTTTAAGTTCTTTCAACAGGTGGGAGAGGTTCCAATCCGGGAAGATCTCTGGCGTGAGCTCAGTAACTCCGAAAGCGAGGATATTGAGCGGATCTTTACCGAAGCGAGCTCTGGAGGCGAGGTCGTTGTCCTCGACGGAGCAGGAAAGCTCTATCGTCTCACCAAATCCTTCTCCATCTCCGGTCTCTCTGAGAAAGAGGGCCTGGACGGCGTAGCGCTTCTTGGGGAAGGGGTTTACACCAATCTTGCTACGATCGGTCAAACCATCGCGACCGCCGTATCATCCTCGAACGAATCTCTCTTCGATCTTTCAGAGGCTATCCCGTCGATCTACGCGTTATCTCTGAGACGTATGGGAGAGGAATCCTCCGGCTCAACGATTCAGTATACATCTCGGTAGGGCTCTCATCCTCAAAGGTCGAGAATACCGAGCCGTTGTACGAACAGGTGGCGATTATTCCGGTCTCGGTGAGGGTGGATCAGCAATCTCTGGAGGTATGCGATAACGGGAGC
>JBIIYC010000200.1:0-4505 GCA_044347025.1 Bdellovibrionota bacterium | reverse complement strand
TGGCAAAGATGACGATGCAAGCTGGCTAGGTGTGTTCGCGGATAACGATAACATGGAGCCCCCCTTTTCAGATGCCGTGTGCGTACGGGGCTATCGTATGAAAGGAACTAACCACTATTCAAATGGCCAGCGGTGCTTCAGCATTCTTATCTGAATCGACGCGCCTACGAGACCTCTTCTTCCTCTAAGTACTCCAACAACTTCTTTTTCGTTGCAGCCCATTTATCGTGAAACGCACACGGCTTCCGAGCACTGCAGGCACGTTTATGGAGAACACATTCCGACTTTACAATCGGATCGTCTACGGCTCTGCAGACCTCAATGAACGTTAGCGGCGGTCGACCACGCACGAGTGAAACCCCACCGTTTTTTCCCCGTCGACTAAGGAGTAGATTTTCTTGCACGAGCATCTTTAATACCTTCGCCAGATATGGGGCTGGAAGCTGCGTAGCGCCAGCGATCTCCTCTACTCGGAGAAAAGCTCCACCCTCGACTTTGCTCAAAAACTGGACCGCCCGTAATGCGTACTTACTTTGCTGAGAGAGCATTGCGCCTCCATCGTGTTACATACCAGGCTCTTACACTACGTGTGCAGACCCTAATCATGAATGAATTATTCATGTTTGTCTGAAAAGTAACCCCGTATCGAGCTCCACAGCAGCAGATACCCTCGAGAAGAGTTTCGTATCAAAACATATATACACCAGAACTCTTGCAAAAACACGGCCCGAGAACTAATAAAGGACTATATAGTCCGTTATAGGAAGTACTATGCAAGCAACCTCTCATGCCCACCTTCGCCCCATCAACAAAGTAGTGTTTTTCGCTCTTCACCTTGTTCCTCTTCTGGCATTCTTCACCCATGTCACCCGCTTCGATTGGATGGTATGCATCGCACTCTACGTGGCCCGGATGTTCTTCGTCACAGCAGGCTACCATCGCTACTTCTCGCACCGAACCTTTAAGACCTCGCGCGTGATGCAAGCACTTTTGGCATGGGCAGCACAGACTAGTGGACAGAAGGGCGTACTGTGGTGGGCGGCGAACCACCGGGTTCACCACCGCTATAGTGATACTCCACTCGATCCACACTCGCGCAAAGTTCATGGCTTCTGGGAGTCACACGTTGGATGGATCATGGGAAGCTCCCATGAGGAGACGGACTACGCACTAGTCAAGGATCTGGCCAAATATCCTGAGCTTATGTGGCTTAATCGTTATCACTGGGTACCAACGTTTACGCTCGCCGTGGCGGTCACGATTGTCGGTCAGCTTGTAAACGGGGGAAACCTGAACTCCCTCTCCCAGGGCTGGTCAACGCTCCTGATCGGCTACTTTTTAAGCACCGTTTTGCTCTATCACGCTACTTTTGCGATCAATTCACTGATGCACTGGATCGGCAAGCCTCGATACGTCACCGGCGATGAGTCCAAGAATAGTTTTACCCTGGCAATCCTCTCCCTGGGCGAGGGATGGCACAACAATCACCACTACTACCAAAGTGCTACGCGCCAGGGATTCTTTTGGTGGGAGATAGACATCACCTACTACATTATCAAGGCAATGGGACTACTTGGCCTCGTGTGGGATATCAAAGAGGTCCCGCATCACGTTCAGTACAACAAAGCGAAGCTAGTCCGAGCTTGAGAGATGAAGATTGACCCACAGGAACTACTAGCGCTCTCAGAGCGGTACTCGACACGGGTGCCTCGCTACACGAGCTATCCAACGGCAGTAGAGTTTACTCCCGACTTTTCATCGTTGATGTGGAGGAACGCTCTTGAGCGAGACCTTACTCTCTGCGGCGCGCGCACATCGCTCTACATTCACATCCCGTTCTGCAAAAAGCTCTGCTTTTTCTGCGCCTGTGCCCGCGAGGGTGGAAGCAATCGAAGTCGGGTTAAGCCATACATGTACAGCTTAATGCAGGAGCTTGCTTCCTACCGGGACATCGCCAACGGGATGACTATATCACAGCTTCACTTTGGGGGAGGGTCACCGAACTACCTCACCCCCGAGGAGCTTACCACCGTTGTCGAAAGCGTCCGAGCATTCTTTCCCGCATGGGATTCTAAAGCGGAGCTCTCCATTGAGTTTGATCCCCGCGAGACATCGATTCGTCACATTCAAGTCGCCCGAGAGCTCGGGTTCTCGCGAATCAGCTTTGGGGTGCAGGACTTCCATCCCAAGGTCCAAAAGGCGATTCATCGATCGCAGTCGTTGGATGCCACCGCTCGGCTCGTCAGTGAGAGTCGGGCTCGCGGGATTGAGGAGATTAACTTCGATCTCATTTACGGACTCCCCGAGCAAACGCTTGAGAGTTGGCGTAAGACCCTTGAGCAGGTAATCAATCTTCAACCCAACCGGCTCGCCGTGTACGGGTATGCGCACGTCGATTGGCGCGCGAAGAACCAACAAGCCTTCAACGAGACCGTTTACCTCCCGAACGCCCATGAGAGAATCGCGCTCTTTTGTCTTACGCATTCGATGCTTCAGGACGCAGGTTACTATTACTTGGGCATGGATCACTTTGCACGCGAAGACGATTCGTTAACCAAGGCACACCGGGCCGGAACCATGCGACGAAACTTCATGGGATACAGCACCCAAGCTGGTGTACGTGTGATAGGCTTAGGGGCGAGTGCAATATCATCGACTCAATACGCATATTCGCAAAATCACATCCCGATTCAGGCATACAACAATTCGATGATGCTGCTCGGGAACGCCGTGGCCCGTGGCATGATGATCGCTCCTGATGACGTCATACGCCGGAATATAATTGAAGAGATCATGTGCACCGGGCGAGTCCGGCTCGATGACTACGCAGCGAAATTCACGGAGCATCTATCGGTCGCATTCCCCTCCCTGTATGAGAGCCTCGAACACCTTCGCGCTGACCAGCTTATCACCATCGAGGATTCGGTCCTCACAGCAACACCGAAGGGTCGATTTTTTCTTCGCAACATCGCATCTCTCTTTGATGGACACCTACGGAAATACGGGACTACGAACAAGGTGTTCTCAAGCGCGGTCTGATATCCGGCCTACTGTCAGAGACCGCCACCGCGTCCTAACACTACTTGGCGGTCGAGAAGACGTTACTCGGCCGCATAAGTCGGTAGCCACGAGGCAACCTAAACAGCGACGTGGGCCGAGATGTTCTGGTGAATACCCTATAGAAGATCCGTCCGGAGGATTTCTCCGACCATACGATTCCCGGATGTTGATCGGTGACATCATTTCCAAAGAGACCCGACGCGATCGTTGAGCCAGCCGCAACATAGAAGAGTGGGAAGTTGAACGTTCCAGCAACCGTTTCGACACGTATTGGAATTCCCCGACGAGTTGTCGCTGTCAGGATCGCAAGGAGTGGAGCTTCAGTACCCGGACGTCGCACAACGTAGCCGCGCACGAACCGAGCCAGGCTCTTTGTCAGTTTGCGTTTACCATCTGCATCGACCGCCACGATAGCCGCAGAGTCCCTCTTCGTGCCAGGAATCTTAAAGATCAATTCGTCGATATCATCCCCGGTAACATCGCCACATCCGATCAGATCTCCGTTTCGAATGGTCGAGAGGGTGCCCGTATCGGTCACTCGGTCCCCAAGCTCCGCGACGACGAGCGCTCGGCGTTTCTGAGCGAAGCTAACTAACGAATGTTTTCCAGAGGATCGGAGTTTGCACCCGGTGATCACCTTGTCTCCTCGAGATCCGAGTTTTACCTCCGTCAGGGTCTTTGTATCAGACCGATTAATCTTCCAGACGAGGCTGTCTTTAGTAACGCTTACTCCTGCCAGGTCCGTAACGCCATCGCCATCGTAATCTCCAAGCGCAGGGTATTCTCCAGGGACCCGGTACGTTACCCAATCAGCGCCATCGATAGTGCGAACCTTGAAGTTCAACTCGCGGCCGACACGACGCCATGTGGTAATTGAGGTTTTACCGGTTCCAGAGAAATCGAGTGGGGCCGTGTCTACAACCGCCAGTGATATCGCGCTCGACAACTCGGTCTGAGTTCCCTCTGAGGTAATCGCGTAGGCTTTCAGTTCATGTAGGCCTGCTGAAAGCGCCGGCAATGCTACCGTCCAACGACCTGAGGGTGGCACGACAGCTGTCGCCGCTTGAAGGTCGTTCACGAGCACTACAACCGTTTCGCCTGGCGTTCCTACACCCGAGATCTCAGGTGCATTACGGTTAATGATGATTGGCTCTTCCACTTGGACCGGTCTGTCGATTACCGGCGGCGGAAGTGGGGTTGATGTTGCCGTACTTGTTGGAGTTGGTGTCGGCGTTGACGTTGCGGTGTTGGTGGCAGAAGGCGTAGCTGTACTTGTTAGCGTCGGAGTGTTTGTCGGAGTCGACGTCGCTATCGGGGTCGCTGTGGCAGGAGGCGTGTTAGTGGGCGTAGCACTTGGTGTGAAGGTCGGTGTCGCCGTGTGCGTCTCAGTGGCCGTGGGCGTCTGAGTCGGAGTTTGAGTCGGAGTGAACGTAGCCGTGGAGGTT
>JBIIYC010000199.1:0-4553 GCA_044347025.1 Bdellovibrionota bacterium | reverse complement strand
GGGGGTTCGAATCCCTCCCGGGGAGCCATTTTTTCGTGCAATGCAGGCAGTGTTTTGCACGACCCTCCCGAATTGGATACGATACCTCTTTTTGCTACAAGGTTTCGTTTTCATGTCGTCTGATCTTCTCGCATTAGTTCCGATCTGGTACGTGGCATTCTTGCTCAGTACGGTGTGTCACGAGGCTGCGCACGCTCTTGTGGCCGCTTGGGGTGGAGACCGAACCGCGTATGCTGGTGGTCAAGTAACGCTTGATCCCCTTCCGCATATTAGACGGGAGCCGTTCGGTCTTGTGGTAGTTCCTCTTTTGTCCCTTTTGTCGACGCATGCGATGTGGGGCTGGGGCAGCGCTCCATTCGATCCCTTCTGGCAGATCCGTTATCCGCGGCGAGCGGCTCTGATGGCACTGGCCGGCCCAGTCACCAACTTTTTGATCGCTGGGTTCGCGGCGCTACTGATGCACATCGGTATCGCCACAGATATCTTTGTTCCAGTAAGTGGATTGGCTGTGACATCGCTGCACGGCGGACTTTGGGAAGGATTCGGCCAGTTCGTGAGTGTGCTCTTGCAGCTTAACATACTCCTTGGAGTGTTTAATCTCCTTCCGTTTCCTCCGCTTGATGGTTATTCAGTTCTAGGGCTCGTGCTCCCAGAGCGCACATTTTTGGCATTCCTAGAGTTTGTGCGTTCTCCGGGATTTTCGTTGATTGGGCTCTTGGTGGCGCTTCAGGTGCTTCCGTACTTTATCGGACCTGTCATGCAAACCGCGGCGCGCTGGATCAACCTCGCTGGGCTCTAACACGGGGTGCCGTCGTAGTGAGCTTTCGACGAGATCTCGAGCGACGCCGCTTTTGACACGTTGGGCAGAAATGAGTTCCACGTTGTCCCACGACTATTTTCTCTATCAGTGTTGCGCACCGCTGGCAGGTCTCGCCATCTCGCCCGTATACCACTGGGGCATACATTCCTCCGTATACGACGCCATCTCCAAAATCGGTTCCCGCAAGCGAGATCGCCTCTCGGAGAGTTTCTTGAATAGCTGAATGCAGTAGCGCGATATTCTCACGCGGCACGAGATGAGCGCATGTTAACGGATGAATGCGCGCCTTCCACAAGACTTCATCAACGTAGATATTTCCAAGACCCGCGATGATCGACTGATTTAGCAGTAGCTGCTTGACGCCACCGGAGTGAGAGGTGAGTACGGTGCAAAGATGAGCCTCAGAGAAGTCGGTGCTCAGAGGCTCGACCCCAAGCCTACCGATAACCGTTTCCGGTTCTTCGCAGAGGTACATCCTCCCAAATTTTCGAGTGTCGTTGAAGCGAAGGGTTTTGCCGTTACTTAGATCGATGATGACTCGATCGTGCGTTGATACGGGACTATCTACCGAGACAACATCAAGCGACCCACTCATTCGTAGGTGGATAAAGAGAAATCGTAGGCCGTCGCCTTCAAATTCAATCCCGATGTATTTGCCTCGTCGAAATACCAAGCGAATGGCGCGCCCGCGGAGCGATCGTATGAAATGCGACGCTGAGGGCATCGCAATCGTTCTGTTCCAGTGAACTACGGTGTTGATGATCGAAAGACCTTCGATACGCTCTTTGAGATATTGGACGGTGGATTCAACCTCCGGAAGCTCTGGCATATTCTCTGTTTCCTATCCTAGCAGGAGCGTTACAAAAAGAGCTCCAGTTGCGCATCCCGATAGTTTGACGTACCCCTACGCCAAGGCTTCGGCGGACAAGGCAACTACGTTGGGCCGCCGAAAAAATCCTCAATCTATCACTGCGGATACGGACCCGCTTCCGTGTAATACCACGGAGCGGCCCGCATCGCGGATGTCCTCCGAGGAGCTTTAGCGAAGTCGGGCCCGGTCGTTTCATCCTCTCCGGCTTGTTTCGTCAAAACCTTGAAAGTGCTCACGCTGGAACCTTTTCGAGAGCCACTATATCAAATCTTGTTCTAGCTCGCACGGCGATCGAGCCCCCGTTTTCTCGCATAGTTAGGGTGTAGAGACCCTAGTAACCGTATGAAGTGATTAATATCCCGTTACATTGAGCCGATGTGTCACTGTGAGGGGGTAGTGCCCCTCACCGATAGTGTTAGCAGGTAGTGTCGCAGTGTAGTCGGGAAAGCACTAGCTACCGAGGAGACGATTTATTTCATGCGTGTTGTTCACCGAGTGCAGGACAACATAAAGCAACTTGAGCTCTCGATCTCTGACGATCGACAGAAGCTTTTTGCTAAAGTTACGCCGCAAGAGGGCTACCAGGAGGCGACCCTGGCCGATCTTGTGAAAGATATCTCCGTCGTTGCGCCAGCTGAGTTGCACGACATGGCTGTTATCGCCGACATCTATGAGGAGCTCAAACTTAACAAGGGGTGTGACGCTCGTCGAGTAGCGAAGGGACGAGAGCCGCAAACCGGTCGAGATGGCAAAGTAGTTTGGCTCGTGCGTCGATTCAATCCTCGTACTACGGAGCATGCAGAGCGGGAGTTTGCCGACTTTTTTACACTGGGGCTCTTCGAAAATATCGAAGCCGGGACTGAGATCGCTCGAGTCTACCGGCCAAGCGAGGGCATTCCGGGAATGGATGTCCAGGGAAAAGTGCTGACGGCACGCCCAGGAAAAGCATACACCGCGAGAGCGGATAAGAGTGTCGAATTAAAAAACGATCCCTCGCACGAACACTATACATCCGTTGTTGCTGCGATTGCGGGCTACGTCCACGATGATGGGAGTCTTTTATCGATTCGAGACACACTGCAGGTGCCGGGAAATCTCGATTGGAGTATGGGGCATATCGATTTTGTAGGACACGTGCGAGTAGCCGGCGATGTTCAGAAGGGCTTTCATATAAAAGCTCGCGGAAACATCGACATTGGGGGCGGAGTACTTGGAGAGAACGTGCTCACCAGCCAGCAGTCAATCTCGGTAAAAGGGTTTCATCATGGGTTTGAGAAGTCGAGCGTTACCGCCAAGGGCGACTACTCTGTAGGAATCGCCCATGGGGTGACCGCTGATGTTGGGGGTAACATCTTTATTGGGAAAGAGGCGAGAGATTGCACCTTCCGCGCTGGACTCGGGGTCTTTGCGACGAACGCCGCTGTTGTCGGCGGGAGCATTTGGGCTGTAAAGGGTTTTGAGGCAAAGATTTTGGGTAATGAGGCCGGCGTTCGTACGGTAATTGAGCTACGGAATGAGCTAGAGGTCACCAGGGAGTATCGAGTGCTCGCCGATACCATTCAACGTCACGAGGCAGCGATTGCGGCTTTAGAGCTTCACATCGGTCCTTACTTGAAGAATCGACAACGGGTTCCGCTCCTAAAAAACCAGTTCCGGGCAAAGATGACTGCTCTTCTCGACAAGTATGATGAGGTTTCCCAGTCGCTTGAAAAGCTGCGCGAGAAAGAGCGGGTAATGAGAGAGTCTAAACCAGCTGTGGATGACGCACGTGTAAATATGGTGTCGCAGGCATACGCTGGTGTTGAGTTGAGGGCAGGGGAGATTCATCTCTCCTTTTTAGAGGGCATAACCGGCCCAGTCAGCTACCGGCGAGAAAGTCAGCGCGGAGAGTGGGTAATGGAAAAGTTTGAATCTTTGAAAAGAGGGTGAGCTATGGAAAAGAAAGATCTATTTCACAATATTCAGTCCGCCTGTGTCTTAGGAGTTCAGCTGATCCCGCCCACTATTCTATGTGACAGTATCGGCTCGCTTGGCCTAAAGGATCCGTTCGTCGTGCGCCCTGAGACGTCACTCGCCGAATGCTTCGCGTTGATGCAGCAGCATCATGTAGGAAGTGTTCTGATTACGGGACAAGATGGGCGCCTGCAGGGGATATTTACCGAGCGAGATTGTTTGATGAAGGTTGCCGGAAAGCTTTCCTCCCTCGAAAACCGCACTGTCTCGGAGTTTATGACGAAGAACCCCATTCGAGAGCGTCCAGATGCATCCCTTGCGTTCGCGCTCAACCTGATGTCGAACGGGGGCTTCCGCCACATTCCAATCGTGGACCAGGACGACATGCCGATCGGGATTATCTCGGTTAAGGATGTTGTTGAACACATAGTAGCCAAGATGCTAGCCGCGATTTACGAAGCGGTTGAGACGGTAGAGGAATAAAAAACGACTCATCGCGGTTTCGAGTGGATACATTTGCTGGCCGCCGGATGCGCACGTGGGAACAGATGTAGCCCACATAGCTGCCCCTCTTGCTCAGTCAACAACACTGAGACCCCTAAAAAAAAGGGCTCATCGACGGAATTAGTGGGTAGTAGCGGGGCAGAGCTACGGCATAACCCGCTTAGTTTCCAGCTAAAAGCGAGGTTATTACGTGCACGTGCACGTGCTCGTTGCGTAGCGCGCCAGGGGTTTACACATCTCTGCCACTACATGGTTTACACATAAAGTCATAACACAGGTCCTGGGATTTGTAGCCTCCTAAGGTATTTCGGAGGGGTAATTGGTGATTGGAAGTCCTTATCACAGGTTCCCAGAAAGAAGTCCGTAAACCAGATACGAACCGTTGATCGGTTGACTGGTTCGATA
>JBIIYC010000198.1:0-4584 GCA_044347025.1 Bdellovibrionota bacterium | reverse complement strand
TCAACGTGCATCTCATTCAAGCGTTCCCATCGAACGTTGGTCGCACAGGCTTGGAAGCGACCTGAACAGATGTAGTGGTCTTTCGTTTTATGTGAGTATTTCAATGACACAGACAGCTCTGACAATCTCCTCTGCATTACAAACTAATTGTACAAGCGATGCAGGTCCGATCCGTGCGCCGAGTGGGGCACAATTGGAGGAGCGTCGAAGTGATGCGCATAGACCGCACTACCTCTATCCGCTCGCAAAGCGCCTGATTGACGTTGCTGGTTCTGCCTCGCTCCTCGCGCTTCTTTCTCCGCTGATGGTGGGAGTTGCCGTCGGCGTTAAACTCTCATCTCCTGGGCCGATCTGTTTCCGTCAAGCTCGCCTCACGAGAGGGGGGCGTGTGTTCACCCTTCTGAAGTTTCGATCGATGGTGGATGATGCGGAGCGTTCGTCAGGAGCTGTGCTCGCAGTGAAAGGAGATGCTCGAGTGACGCGCTTCGGAAGATTTCTGCGTGCAACACGGCTGGACGAGCTGCCGCAACTCATCAATGTGTTACAGGGTGATATGTCTCTCATCGGACCGAGGCCGGAGCGCCCAGAGATCGCACGCGAGCTGGTGAGATCGATTCCACGGTTCAACCGGCGGCTTGAGGCGAAAGCTGGATTGACAGGATTAGCGCAGGTGATTCAAGGCTATCCCGATGGTGTTCGAGGATACCGACGCAAGCTCGGATTAGATCTCCTCTACATTCAGCAGAGCAGTCTCGTTCTCGATGCATGGATAGCTCTCAAGACTGTCTCAGTTGTTCTCACGGGAAGTGGAGCGCGATAGAGGTCTTTGCAGTCTGCAAAGACCAAACGTGAGATGGCATGACGGCACGCCCCTTCTCTCGCCGCATTGGAGATCCGATGCCGGCACTATGCCGCCGGATTCTCCGACTCGTTAATGACTTGGAGATAGTTTGCTCCATAGAGGAGCCCACTTTTATGAATGGATGATTCGGGAACCACGTTGAGTACCAGCCCGAGGACTCGAGCCTTCACACGGCTTAGCTTGAGCCGAGCCTCACGCGCCACGCTACGAGGGGTAAATCCGTGGCGGACTACGAGCAGCACGCTGTCAACAACACGAGAGATCAGTAGTGCATCAGCTACGGCCATAATCGGTGGAGTATCTACGAGGATAAAGTCGTAGCGGTCGCGTAATCCGTGGAGGAGGCGTTTCATACTCGCGGAGCCGACGAGTTCGGCGGGATTTGGTGCGGTGCTTCCTGCCGGAAGAATGTCGAGGTGTGGTACCGGCGTAGGTGAGATGGATTCTTCGAGGGAGCGCTGCCCGGTAAGTAAGTCCGAAAGTCCTGCCGGATGAGTCTGTTCAGTGGATTGAAATAACCTGCTGAGCCCAGCAAGACGGAGATCGGCGTCTATAATGAGGGTACGGTGCTGTGCTTGCGCTAGGCTCACTGCCAGGTTGGCGAGGATCGTAGTTTTTCCCTCACCCTGAATCGCGCTCGATATCGCCACGATCCGGGGTGGATAGTCGGCGGAAGAAAGCAGAAGGTTTGCTCGTATGGTGCGTAGAGCCTCTGAGATCGCGCTGTGAGGAGACTGTGCAGCAATAATCGCTGTGGAGTCTGAGCTTGGTGGCGGAAGCTGAGGGCTCTGGACGTTAGGGACCTCAGATGATGATGGCGTATCGAGTGGCAGAGCAGGGGGCTGGCTTGATGGAGTCGGAAGCAGCTTGCGTTGGAATGCTGGAACGCTGCCCAAGAGGGGAAGATTGAGGGCATGTTGGGCTCCGTCACCGCTTGAGATGGTATCTTCGATCGTCTCTCGTATGAACGCCGCAATAATTCCGGTCGCGAAGCCGATAAAGGTAAATAGGGCGAGTATAATCGCCTTCTTCGGTGCACTTGGAGTCGCTGGCAGAGCTGCATAGTCAGCGATAAATACGTTTGAGGTTGCAGCAGACGCGCTAATTTCGATCTCTTTGGCCTGTTTGACTACCGCCTGGTAGAGATCTCGGAGTGAGGAGGCTTCCTTACTCAACACGTTGTACTGGATGAGCTGGCGAGCAACTTCTTGGGCTTTCGTTTTCTCCTCATCGATCTGCTGGCGTAGGTTTAACTCGGTAGAGCGCTCTGTGTCGTACTGGCTTTGTAACGTTACGAGGGCACGCCGTCGCTCATCTTGGATCGCTTTTTTCAGCGATGTAATCTTTGCATTCAGTTCGCGCATCGTAGGGTACTCGGCGGTAACTTGGGCACCGATGGTAGCGTATTCCGTTTCGGCCTGCTTTAGGCTTATCCGAAGCTCTTTCGTGACTTCGGTGTCAGATACTGAGCTGTCAGTTTCTTTTTTCAATTTAGCCTCGTTCAAGGCGCTCTCAGCGCGAATCCTGCGACCTGTGGCGTCGGCTACCATTTGTGCCAGTGATTCAATATGTCGGGTATTCGTGTTGCTGTTGTCTGCCTCTCGAAGCATTACCAGCTTATTCTGAGAGGCGTACGCCGCAAGTTGGTTCTCGGACTCGGATACCTTTTGTTTGAGGTCCGCTGCCTGGGCTCGTAAAAGTTGAACGTTGGCGGTGATCGCATCCTGACGCTCTCGGCGTAGGTGTTCGATGAATTGGAGCGCGTGGGTATTTGCTAGCTCTTGAGAGAGGGCCGGGTCTGAGGTGGAGGCCCGTATGTATACGAGATTTGTTTCATGGACTGGAGCTATGTCGATCAGAGCGAGGTACCTGCGAATATCCTCGGGCGAATGAATGAAGTGGAGCCCTGGAGTAGCCTCGTCTTCGTCCGCTGCGACCTGCGCCGGTTGCGAACCGAGGCTCAGCGATCGAAGGAGAGGGCTCTGGGGAGCATGCCAGTACTCGTGAAGCGCTTCGGCAAGGTTGTTTTGGCTGAGTACTTGGTCGGCGAGACCGGCTAGTTTCAACTTTGCGACGGTCGTTTTCTGGTATTCGATCTTTCTGGTATCGGTGACGAAGAGGTTTTCCGATTGGATTGTCGATAGAATCGGCTCGTAGCCGCGCAGTTCGATCGTAGTCGAGGCCGTGTACGTTGGAGGAGTCGCAAGGCAGTATAGGAGTGCACATGCGACGAAGCTGGCTGTGCAGAGAGCGATGAACGAGGCTCTTTTTTGGAGTGTGTGCCAATACTCCCGAAGGTCTGGGGTGGGCGGCTGGTCTGTAGGTCCAAGTGGATCCGGAGCAGCATGATGCCAGAAGTAGGCATCCTCTGAGTCGCGGGCATACGGTTCGAGGGAACGTTCTGAGTGGGACATAGGAAGATCTCCGCAGTGAGTTTCTAATTCATCCGTTTGCTGACGCCGACGCCGTTGAAGAGGCCATTGATGGATTCAACGATCTGGCGCTTAAAGAATTTATTCGGCTCGCTCGGTACTCGCACAAGGTCGCCGTTTCGTAGTCGAATATCTCGCTTACCTTGGAGTCCGATCTCTTCAAGATCAATCGTCATGAGGGCCTTCCGCCCTCCACCGGTATCCCGGATAACCTCTACATGATTGACGTCGGCGGCGTAGGTGAGTCCCTGCGCTGCAGCGATTGCGCCGAGGGCTGATGTACGGGAGGCCAGTTTGTAGGAGCCCGGTACGGTGACCTCGCCGTCGACCTCAAATACTCCGGCTTCGGGCACGACGATCGTATCACCGGGTAGTACTGGTACGAGGAGCGGGCGTTGATCAATTTGCCCGGTGAGTACTTCGAGGTCGATCTCCACGCCGGCATTCTCTTGGAGCTGAGGGGTTGTGCTGGCGAAGTGAACCGATGGGGTTGAATCCGAGGTGTGTGCCTCGTTAATAATGCGGGGCGCTGGAAGCAGGAGGATACGATTGCCGGCGTTCTGGGTTCGGCCGCCCGCTTCAGAAAGGATCTCGGTGAGGAGCACGCCCCGTCGTGTGAGCGGATAGAGCCCGGGTTTAGCGACCTCCCCCATGACCGATACGCGAGTCGCTTGTGGGCTCTTGAGAGAGACGAGCACTTGGGGATTCTTCACGAAGCGCGAGTATTGTCGTGTCAGCTGGTCTCGGGCCTCCTCAATCGTAAGCCCCGCAATCCGGGAGCGTCCGATGAGTGGGGCTGCGATGAAGCCATCAGATGATATTGAGGATTGAGAGGAGAGGTTTCCAAACCCGAATACCTCGATTCCCAGAATATCCCCAGCTCCGACGGGATATCCACCGCTGGCGCCGCCAGCCGTCAGAAGGTAGCTCCTCTGCGCAACGAGATCTGCGAGTCGTTCACTTAACGTTTGCTCGTAGAGCCGAAACTCCTGCTCCCCTCCGATCGTGGAGTGGTCTGCTGCCGGGTTGTTGCCCTCATAGCGCTCCTGGAGCTCCTTGTAGGAGGGGGTATAACGGAGGCAGCCGCTGAGGAGGATCAGCCACAAAAGAGAGAGTGTGCGTTTCATAAGCGATACGTAGTGAGGCATGAGTGCGCGTCAGCGGGCCGAAACGACCGCGACGATGCTGGGGTATCATGACTCAAAATGCGCCTTGCTGAGCTAACTTAGATCATTCAGCTGAGTTCGAGCCGAAATGGGGAGTGTTTTTGACCTGTCGGGGCCGATTGCG
>JBIIYC010000295.1:0-4600 GCA_044347025.1 Bdellovibrionota bacterium | reverse complement strand
AGGATCCAGAGAAGGATATATTCCTCTACATCAATAGCCCAGGTGGCGTTGTGACGGCGGGCATGGCGATCTATGACACCATGCAGTACATCAAGCCCGACGTTGCCACAGTATGTGTCGGCCAGGCGGCCAGCATGGGTGCTGTGCTCCTAGCTGGTGGTGCTCACGGCAAGCGCTCCGCGCTGCCTCATTCCCGAATCATGATTCACCAGCCACTGGGAGGCTTTAGTGGTCAGGCTTCAGATGTGGAGATTCACGCCAGAGAGATGCTGCGAGTTAAGCAGGAGTTGAATCAGATATTGGCTCACCACACCGGCCGCCCATTGAAGCAGATTGAGGTGGATAGTGATCGAGATTTCTTCATGACATCAGAGCAAGCCCGTGAATACGGAGTCATCGATGCCGTGTTCGAGCGACGCGCTGGTGAGGAGAAGAAGTCCTAGGTCGGTGGCGCACGCTGTCGAGAGTTTGGAATTGTTGTAGTGTGAGGAGGGAGCAAGGTGAGTAAATCGAGCGATAAAAATAGGCACACCCTAGTTTGTTCTTTTTGCAACCGTTCCCAGGAAGAGGTCCGAAAGCTGATCGCAGGACCATCCGTTTACATATGCGACGAATGTATCGAGCTTTGTAACGACATCATTGCCGAGGAGGTTGACTCGGACGTGGTGGCTCCCACCTCCTCGAAGGTTCCGAAGCCGAAAGAGATCAAAGGATTCCTCGACCAGTATGTAGTTGGACAGGAGATGGCTAAAAAAGCCCTCTCTGTAGCGGTGCACAATCACTACAAGCGCCTGGAGGCGAAGGCGACCTCCGGTGAGGTCGAGATAGCTAAGTCAAATATCCTTCTCATCGGCCCAACAGGTACTGGTAAGACCCTTCTTGCGCAGACACTCGCTCGGATTCTGCAGGTTCCGTTTACGATTACCGATGCGACTACCCTGACGGAGGCTGGATATGTCGGTGAGGATGTAGAGAATATTATTCTCAACCTCCTTCAGAATGCCGATTATGACGTCGAGAAGGCCCAGCGTGGAATCGTGTATATCGACGAGATAGACAAGATCTCTCGCAAAGCCGAGAACCCCTCGATAACCCGCGATGTTTCTGGTGAGGGTGTGCAGCAAGCGCTCTTAAAAATGCTGGAAGGAACCGTTGCGAGCGTTCCGCCGAAGGGTGGCCGAAAGCATCCGCAGCAGGAGTTTTTGCAGGTCGATACCAGTAACATTCTCTTTATCGTCGGCGGTGCTTTCGTAGGGTTAGAGGATATCATCCGACGACGTGTCGGGGAGAAGAAGCTCGGCTTCGGTGCGCAATCGAAGGGGGCAAAAGAGATCAAGAAGGACGATAAGCGGTCTCTCTTGAGTATGGTTCAGCCCGAAGACCTTCTCAAATTCGGACTCATTCCGGAATTCATCGGACGTCTTCCGATGATCGCGGTTCTCGATGACCTCGACGAAGGGGCACTTATTAAGATTCTGGTAGAGCCGAAGAACGCATTAACGAAGCAGTACAAGAAGCTTTTTGACATGGAGAATGTGCAGCTCCGCTTCACAGAGGGTGCGCTTCTCGCGGTTGCAAAACAGGCGATAGAGAGAAAAGCAGGCGCCCGTGGTCTTCGAGCAATCCTTGAGGGGATCATGTTAGAGGTGATGTACGACGTTCCGTCGGAGCCCGATATCAAGGAAGTTATCGTATCCGAGGATACGGTGGCCAAAGGTGAGAAGCCGCTCATCGTGTACCAGCACGCTGAGTCCGCCTAATTACTCGGACCTTCCAGCAGAATCGCTCTAATAGACCGGCGTTTTATGTTGGAGGGGCGATCGTAGGCCAGTTAATTCCATCTATCTGCTCACGAGTATTTATTGTGATTTTTTTAGCACTCGATTAGCATCTTAGAGATAGATGGGGTGTAACACACTTCATCTCTGCTATAATCAAAGCAGTAAAAACAAATGGTTATGCTCGCTTACGAAGGCGCCGAAACGATGTCGCGAAATAGTCGATATCCAGCGGCGGATGTTTACGTACAGTGAGGTAGGTTAATTTTGGTACCTTAACGTTCTGAGAGATACAATGAAGCCACCGATTACGAATCCAATCCCACTTCTTCCCCTTCGAGAGCTTGTCGTGTTCCCCCAGCAGGTGGTTCCGCTCTTCGTAGGTCGCGAGAAGAGCGTGCGTGCAATCGAGGAGTCGCAGCGCGAGGGGAAGTACATCTTTCTTGCGGCTCAGAAAGACGCTCGGACCAGTAATCCTGGCCCGAAGGACATCTACACGACGGGAACGCTCGGCGAGGTCGTGCAGCTGATTCGTCTTGCAGACGGGCCGATTAAGGTTCTGGTCGAGGGCAAGTGTCGCGCCAAAATCAAGAAGTTCGTGCGCGAAGATGACTTCATGCTGGTCGACGTCGAGGAGATCGTTCCGAACGCTGAAGTTTCAACTGAGCTCAAAGCGCTGATGCGCTCTGTGAACGTGACCTTCGAGAACTATGTGAAGCTCGGTAAGAAGGTTAATCCTGAGATGATAATGCAGGTCAATGCTATCGAGGATCCCTCTCGCTTGGCTGATGCAATCGTAGTTCAGCTAAACATCAAGCTTGAAGATAAGCAGGATATCCTAGAGACGATCGAGCCACAGGAGCGTCTTGAGAAGATCTTGGGTCACATGAAGTCCGAGATCGAGATCCTGCAAGTTGAGAAGAGAATTCGAAGTCGCGTAAAGAAGCAGATGGAGAAGACTCAGAAGGAGTACTACCTCAACGAGCAGATGCGCGCGATTCAGAAGGAGTTGGGCGAGAAGGATGACTTCCGCAATGAGATTCAGGAGATCGAGGACAAGTTCAAGGCCAAGGACATGCCAGAGGATGCTCGGGATAAGACCGAGAAGGAGATCCGAAAGCTAAAGATGATGTCCCCAATGTCGGCTGAAGCGACGGTTGTACGTAACTACGTTGACTGGATGCTTGCCCTTCCATGGAATGAGGTCTCCAAGGAAGAGATCGACATGGAGAAGGCTCGTGAGGTTCTCGACGAGGATCATTACGGTCTTGAGAAGGTCAAGGAGCGCATTCTTGAGTATCTGGCCGTTCAAAAGTTAGTTGGAAAGATTCGCGGCCCAATCCTCTGTCTTGTAGGTCCTCCAGGCGTAGGAAAGACGTCTCTTGGCAAGTCGATTGCGAAGTCGACTGGTCGTAAGTTCGTGCGTGTCGCGCTCGGTGGAGTTCGCGATGAGGCAGAGATTCGTGGCCATCGAAGAACCTATATTGGAGCTCTTCCAGGTAAGATCATTCAATCGCTGAAGAAGGCTGGAACCAGTAATCCTGTGTTCCTGCTCGATGAGGTGGATAAGATGTCGACGGATTTTCGAGGAGATCCTTCGTCGGCGTTACTTGAGGTGCTCGATCCTCAGCAGAATGACTCGTTTAACGATCACTACCTCGACTGCGATTACGATCTGTCGAAGGTGATGTTCATTACGACAGCGAACTCGCTCCACACTATCCCTCAGCCATTGATGGATCGAATGGAGATAATTCGCCTCTCGGGTTACACCGAGCTTGAGAAGGTGGCTATCTGCAAGAAGTATCTCCTTGAGAAGCAACTTGAGGAGAACGGTTTGAAGTTGTCGAACGTGCGAGTGCACGATGGTGTCTACTCAGAGGTGATCAATCGTTACACCCGCGAGGCTGGTGTACGTAACCTTGAGAGAAACATCGCTACGTTGTGCAGAAAGGCCGCGATTGAGATCGTGGAGAAGGGGGCTGATGCTGTCGTTGATATCACGACGGAGAATCTCCCGAAATTCCTCGGCCAGCCGAAGTTCCGATACGGTAAGTCCGAAGAGCTAGACCAAGTTGGCTTGGCTACAGGCCTTGCGTGGACCGATAAGGGCGGAGAGTTGCTGGTAATTGAAACCACTATCCTTCCGGGTCGCGGGCGGTTGCAGATAACAGGTAAGCTTGGTGACGTGATGCAAGAGTCGGCGCGTGCAGCTCTAAGTTACGTGCGGTCCCGCGCTGCTATGTTCGGATTGCCACGCTACTTCTACGACAAGATCGATATTCACGTGCACGTGCCTGAGGGAGCGATTCCAAAGGATGGCCCATCAGCGGGTATCACGATGGCTACGTCGATGGTGTCAGCTCTCACCGGAATCCCGATCGACAAACAGGTTGCAATGACCGGAGAGATCACATTGCGTGGAAACGTGTTCCCGATCGGTGGCTTGAAGGAAAAGGCGCTCGCTGCACATCGTGGTGGTATCAAGCGCGTACTTCTGCCGAAAGAGAACGAGAACGACATTGAGGAGATCCCGGCTACGGTCAGAAATGAGCTTGAGCTCATACCTGTATCGCATGTAGACGAGGTTCTTTTTGAGGCTCTTCGTTGTAGAACTCCGCAGGACTTCGCTGCCATGCTTCAGAATAAAGCACTTCGTGATGAGTTGCTGTACGCTGAAGAGAAGAAGAAGGAGTCCGGTGAGGGTGGCGAAGGTCGTGACGAAAAGGCTCCAGCAGCCGGCATCGTGGCACACTAGCAGGTTGGGAAAAAATGGTTCGACTGCAACTTCGTTGGAGTCGAACCATCGAAACGCGCAACGG
>JBIIYC010000058.1:0-15199 GCA_044347025.1 Bdellovibrionota bacterium | reverse complement strand
ATCCGAAAGTGAAGCGCTCGGGGAATCGATCCCGAATCGTGTTGTACACCCGGACCGCTGGAACGATATCGATAGACTGTCCAGCGCCTGCGGATGGGTCCATCAATATCATGGAGATCGCCGGTGAGATCTCTTCGAGGTATCGTATCAGTTCATCCTCGCCCCGATTCGCAAGTTCAGGTCGCAGCTGGAGCACGAGGGGAACACCGGTCTCCATATAGATTTCCCGCACCTCACTCGGAAGGATCACGCCGTTTAGCTGCACCGGTGGTGTCAGAGAATCCCTGGCCAAAACGGAGAGAAGCGCGATGACATCAGCGGCATCACCACGGGTGCCTGGCCAGGCTTTGTGTAGCTCAAAATGTAGCATGCCGAGGACGTGAGCCTCCTTGGCTGCAAGCAGGGTGTCGCGCAAACGCTCCCGGCTCGGGATATGGCGACACGGCTGGGTTGTATTAATCGGCGCTGCGTTGTGAATCGTGGCGGGGCTTACCAGAGCGCCGAGCATGAGAGCGTGGGAGTACCCTGTTCCGACCTGAAACGTTGAGGCGATCTGACTGAGGCGCACAACGTGCGCGGGCGATTGAACGCCGGTTATCCCGATGTAATGCGGCAGGCGAGGGGGGCGAGCAGGTGCAGGCATCGAAAACCTCAAAAGGGATACAGCTGTCAGGAAGGTGAAAAATGGTCTCCTGTTGCGCTTTTCGATAGTCCCGCTGCAACTTCGTCAAAACTCTCGAAATGGCTGCAACGGAACCCTTTTTCACCACCCTGTTAGATGATACCGGGTCTTTGGGGTGCAGGAAAGCTGGATATAGAGCGTGACAAAAACCATCGACTATCGAGCGCTTGAACAGATTCTCTTTGATACGTGGGGCGCCCTTTGATACAACGGCGGAATGTCCCACTCGTCCCTTGAAGAGATCCTTTTTTCAAACCCAAGGCGAAGTGCGGTCGCGACAACGTCTTCGTCACGCGTCGTAACGCCTCAAGAACGTTCCGCAGCCCCGCAATGGGGTGAGTTGCGTCTTGTCGACCCTTCGGATCGGCGTTTTTCGACGAAAGAGCGAAACGCACTCAACGACGCGCTACGTAGTGCTTGGAATTCAAACGATCCGGTGCGATGGATCCTGGTCAGGGCCCGGGCCGAATTTCTCGGTTTTACAGCAAGGCGCTATGCGCCTGAGATCGGTTTGGCGCCTCATTCCTTAGTCACCAAGGAGCAGAAAGGGGGAGAAAACGTTTCACCATCCTCATACAGCCATTTTTTTCAGGATTGGGAGCGGAGGTCTGCGGAGGATTCGCAACGCGGGAGAGATTTTTCACGAGCGTCGAAGCTCCTCATGCACCAGTTGTTGGGCAAGGACTATTTCGGTCTGGCGGGGCTTGTAACGCGTTGGCAGTGTCGGGTTGGAGCTCAAGAGTTTGCGAGACGAACAGATCTCGATCCGAAGCTTCTATCCGGATATCGAGCCCACGGTTTTAACCCTCATTTCGGCCAGCTCATCGATATAGCTCGACGCGCCCAATTAATCGTCAGCAACGAAGCAGAGTCAGTATGGAACCATCCGGTTGTTGTTGAGGCGCGACGCGAATTTCTGAGAGTGTCACAGCGCTGTGGCCGTTCACCATCGACAACGTTGCTTCGCTGTGCGATTGAGCTTCATGGTGACAGGCCAACGGAGGAGAATATAAAGCGCGGGTATTCACTGCTCACGGAACAAGAGCGAAGAATGCTTCTCCGATATGACCGGTTGCCTGTGCATTTATTTGAACGGCTTGTCGATATCGTGGTGAAGCGGGGACTTCTTCCCGCTGAGGAGCGGGACAGATTACTCGGTATATGTAAGAGCGAAAACCGGCGAAGTTCTCGCGGTGCTGATCTCCAGTCAATAAAGATACTTCAGAGCCGCATGAAGGTAATCGGCCTCACAAACAGCTCTCTACTTGCGCTGTTTGAGGGAAGCGAGGGAACGGATCGGCGCGAGGCCATGGAGCACCTGCGTCGAGGTGTGCAGCGCATTGACGAGAGTTCTCGGGTATTCCCGTTTGGAGTAGTGGCATGGGTCGTTGCTCAGAATAGTAGCGAGCTCAAAAAAATACTTATTTCTCGTAGAGATGAAGTTCAACGGAGCTATCGTAAGCGGTTTGGAACTGCAATCTCGGAAGAGTCTGTTGAGCGTAAGATATGGGGATTGACCGAAGCGGAGCTCAGCAGCGCTGGTGGGGATGCGCGGAAAGCTGCGATGAAAAAAGTTTTGAAGCTTGGCATTCCCGCGAAGCAGCGTTTGTTGCAGCGCGTTTTCTTAACACCCCAAGCGTTTGTTACGCATGCATTGGCGATGTTTCCTCACAATACATTGGGTAGTCAGGCACGTTCATCTGCAGAGATGCTTGCTCGGATCGCCTCTGGAGAGGTTCATCCGCATCGAGAGTTATACAAACGGATTGTGGAGGCGAGCCGAATTCCGTTTCAGGCATCCTTGGATCTGCTGTGGTATGATAGCCATGCCTCGCACCACCCACGAGCAGAGACAAAGACTGAATTCGGCGCGATGCAGTGTGCGATTATAGATGCATTGGTCGCCGCCCGCGCTGAACATCAGCAAGCTTTGCTGCTGAAGTATGCAACTCCACCAGAGGCGCAACGTGCGGCTCGCGAGTTGCTTAAACTAGAGCGATCGGCCGATATACCACTGGTGCTGTTCCAGGAGTTGCTTGGCTATATGGGCATCGTCAAAGGAACGCCGGAATCGAGCACAATCGCGCATCTGATGCGGGCAAAAAAGTATCCAGAGGGTATAGTCTCCTGGTACCGCGAAGGAATGGTAGATGCCGAGCAGAATCTGCGCGATGCTGCTGCGTGTATCCTCGAGGGAGCGCGATGGCCGATCAAGGACATGGTGATCGCTCTCCCCGCAGATCCACTTGAAGTTATGGAGCTCTCGGAGAAGGTGGCGCAGGGGGCTGCATCACGAGCGTCGACACCACAGCAGAGAATAATCGAAGCGGCGCGAGCGCTACTGCACGTGTTTCCCGGGGCCTCTATCGCTGACCTCGAGGTGGCGCGTGATCGTATTGCAAAAGCGAGCTCTCTGGAGCCGGCCATTCAATTCGCTTGGAGTCGGAGTGGAAGAGCTCCGACGAAAAGTGGCTCGTTACACATCGAGCCAACCACATCAACGGGTACCCCAATCTCGTTGCAAACGGCTGCTCAGATCCCAAGTGCGATACACTGTCCAAGAGAGCTATCGACTATGCTTGCGAGTGATTCCTTTCGGATACTCAGTCAAATGGACCACTCCGATGTCTCCGATCCCTGGTCAGGGGCCATTCTCCGGAGTGAGCGCGGCGTGAGTGCCGATGATGTGAAGCATATAGCAGAGGTCCTCCTTCCCAAGCTTTTGCCCGCACTCTCTTTGAAGCCGGGTATCGCGGATAACCTGCTGCGGTGGCAGCGGGCGTTGTGGAATAAGGGAAAGACTGCACGGGAGGTTGTAGAGTTGTTGAGAGCTCGACGGGCAGAGCTCCTGAAATCCTCAGAGACATCCGTGGTAATCAGTGAGACGCCGATGGGGATTATTGATGCTGCGATCGTTGCAGCGAGCGCATTCAGGAAAAAGGTAAGGAGGTAGGCGGCGTGTTTCGGTGTTTGTGGCGATAATTCGCCTCGGCCTCGTCGGGTGAAGCGTTGCAGCGGCGTCTTGGGTTCTATGCTTCTGGACTGAATACCAGCGGATATATGGATTGAAGAAGAAATAGCCGCGGAGGCTATCCCACCATGCGGGAGTGCTCGGATGTTAAGGAAATCAATAGTAAGGGTAGGGGTATATTCTTAGGCTGGACAAACTTTTACGTCTCGGTAGGGGTATGTCCGCGAAATTATTCCTAAAAGCCTGAATCCTTATGGGCCAAATAAGCATTTAGTAAATGTACCCACTTGTTGCCTATGGGTGCATTTGCTAAAATAGCCTTATGGACCAGAATCCGCTCGAAAAGCTCAGGCCCCTTCGGAAGAAGCCTTACTTCACGGTGAGTGAGGCAGAGAGGCTAGGGGTGTACGCAAGCCTTCTTGCCTACCATAGCAGGCAGGGCCGTATCGAGAGGGTTGGTAAGGGCCTCTATCGGTTCCCGGATTCTGTCGCCGAGATTCCGATCGATTGGGAAGACCTTATCGTCGCAGCCACAAGCATTCCAGGCGGCATCGTCTGTCTGATCTCGGCGCTCGGCATATACGAGCTTACAGACCAGCTTCCGAGGCAGCACTGGATCGCTGTGCCGCACTCGAGTAGGGCTCCGCGGCGTGAGAAGGTCAGAATAGTCCGGATGCGCAACGCAGAGCTTGGCGCCACCACGACTAAGCTCGGAGATGCGCACGTTCGTGTCTTTGACCGAGAGCGCACGGTGGTTGACGCATTTCGATATCTCGACAAAGAGATTGCGATCAAAGCGCTCAAAGCCTATCTCCAGGGGCGAGTAAAGGGCCATAAGCCCGACCTTAGGAAACTCGACTCATACGCGAAGGCTCTCAGAGTGAGCATCGCGGCGTACGTGGAGGCATTCGCAATATGAGCAAGGAGCGGGAGCAGTCACTAAAGGATCGTGTCCGCGAGATTGCAAAGGAGCAAGGGCGTACCTTCAACGACGTATGGAAGACGCTGGTGCTTGAGCGGTTCCTGGTTCGCCTTTCGCGCTCAGAGTATCTCGACAGGCTAATCTTTAAAGGTGGGATGCTGCTCTCGAAATACCTACCGCTTAGGCGAGAGACAGTTGACCTTGATTTCCTCGCTAAGGGGATACGTGCCGAGGCGGCAGCTATTCACGAAGCAATCTCCCATGTGCTGCAGGTCCCAATCGACGACGGCTTTACCTTTGCTTCAATCGACGTAGCTGAGGCCCTACAGCCACACATGGATTATCAAGGATTCTCCGTCACGGCGGTGGCGCGGGTCGGCGGCACGAAGACCCAAATAAGTTTAGATATCGGAGTCGGCGATGTCGTGGAGCCGCAAGACAAGGCAATCGCTCTCACAAGAACTAAAGCCCATCCCGTGTATGAGGATGCCGTATCTCTCAAAGTGTACCCGCCGGAGTTCATCTTCTCAGAGAAGCTTGAGACGATACATTATCGGGGGGCGATGAACAGCCGAATGAAAGACTTCTATGACTTATGGCGGATGATAGGGAGCGAGGGCCTTCTTGACCCTGCCAAACTAAGTACGGCGATTCATCTTACCTTCGAGCAGAGAGAGACGCCGCTCAATGCTAGGATCGAGTTTGCGGAACCAGAAATAGTGAGACTAGAAGGGTGGTGGAGGAGCTTTCGCACAGGGCTGGCCTCACCCGAGACGGTGCCAGTAACGCTTGCCGAGGTTATTGAAGGGTTAAATCGCCGGATGCTCGAAGTGATACCCGAGTAATGAACGCTCCTTGATATATTGGACCAGAGCGAAGGGGCGTAGGAGCTCTAAGCCTACCCAGAAACGCTCCTAAGGTTATACCACCCCGATCGCTGGATAGCCGGATGATCCACTTGTTATCCATCACACGGTGGAATAGGGGGTATCGTAGGGTACTGGCGGGTATTCGATCCAAGCGTTAAGGAGCTCGTAATATAACGAAGAGACAAGGCAATCGGTTCTGGATGTTTCAGGACTCCCTATCAGTTTCCGGGAGTCCCCAAGGGGATAAAAAATGGCGGAGCCGACGGGACTCGAACCCGCGACCTCTCGCGTGACAGGCGAGCGTTCTAACCAACTGAACTACGACTCCGCTTGGTTGCTGCCGTTTTTGAGGGCCTTTCGACGCTCAAAACCGGAGACCGGGATAACTACCTAAAAATCATCCACAAGTAAAGGTTTTCGGGGGGAGGTTTTTCAATAGGTATGATTGACTGTAGGGGAAGAGGGTGAGAAACAAAGGGGTTAGCGCTCTCAGCTACTTGTTTTCATTCAAAATGGCTACCACCTGAGGGGGCTTACATATTGTACCAATCGAGGTTTCCACGTGTCAGATACAGAGCAGAAAACATACGACCCTAAAGCGATTGAGCCTAAGTGGCAGCAGTACTGGGATTCTCATAAGACCTTCAAGACCACCG
The DNA here is from genome assembly GCA_044347025.1 of Bdellovibrionota bacterium. Lineage (GTDB taxonomy): Bacteria > Bdellovibrionota_C > UBA2361 > UBA2361 > OMII01 > OMII01. The sequence continues at coordinate 9,099 of JBIIYC010000058.1, read as the reverse complement.
ATTCAGGGAGGGAGAAGATCTATGTTTTAGATATGTTCCCGTATCCATCAGGGGCCGGGCTGCATGTCGGGCATCCGCTCGGGTACACCGCGACCGACATTTACTCGCGTTACAAGCGGATGCAAGGTTTCGATGTCCTTCATCCAATGGGGTTCGATGCGTTCGGACTACCAGCGGAACAGCATGCGGTGAATACTGGCGAGCATCCGGGAATTCTTACTGAGAAAAATTGCCAAAACTTTGTGAGGCAGCTGAAGAAGATCGGACTCGCGTATGACTGGGATCGTGAGATTGCGACATGTACGCCGGACTACTACCACTGGACGCAGTGGATATTTTTGAAGCTCTACAACTCATGGTTCGACGAAAAGGCGCAGAAGGCCCGGCCGATTGAGGAACTACCGATCCCGGAAGATGTTCGAAAGCAGGGGGCTCTCGCGATTCAAGCGTTCCAAGCTGAGCAACGTCTGGCGTTTTACGCCGATGCGATGGTGAACTGGTGCCCTGCTTTGGGAACCGTGTTAGCGAATGAGGAGGTCATCGACGGCAAGTCCGAGCGTGGTGGTCACGATGTCATTCGCAAACCGATGAAGCAGTGGATGCTCAGAATTACTAAGTATTCTGAGCGCCTGATCTCAGAGCTTGATGAGATCAACTGGCCGGAGGCCATCAAGGAACAGCAACGAAACTGGATCGGTCGCAAAACGGGAACCGAGATCACCTTTTCGGTCGAAGGTGCATCCGACTCGGTGGTCGCGTTCACAACCCGTCCCGATACCCTCTTTGGGGTTACGTTCTTCGTAGTTGCCCCGGAGCACCCACTGGTAGGGCAGCTCACGACCGCTGAACAGAAGGGCGCAGTAGCGGAGTACTGTGAGAATGCGGCCCGCATGAGTGATTTTGATCGCACCTTTGAAAACCGGAAGAAGACCGGCGTATTCACGGGTGGATACGTGCTAAATCCGATCACAGGCGACAGAGTCCCCGTGTATGTTGGTGACTACGTACTTATATCGTATGGAACCGGGGCGGTGATGGGCGTGCCAGCCCATGACGCTCGTGATTTCGAGTTCGCGAAACTGATGAAACTGCCTGTTCGTGCTGTGCTCGTGCCTGTGCATGGAGACGCAACGCTGAAGGCTTCGGTGAGCGAGGGAGAATCGTGTTGGACTGAGACCGGAGTAATGCTGCCGAACAAGAGCCCTGAAGCGGTGGCTCTGCAACTGGAGGGAATCTCGAACCAAGAGGCGGGAGAGCGGATCACGTCGTGGCTTGAGCAGCGTGGTCTCGGAAGGCGGGTCGTGAACTACAAGCTTCGCGATTGGCTCTTTTCACGACAGCGATACTGGGGGGAGCCGATACCGATCGTTCATTGGGAAGACGGAACGGTAACGTCGGTGTCGGAGAGCGAGCTTCCGCTGGTCTTGCCTCAGGTGGATGATTACAAGCCGTCCGAAGGGGGCGAGTCTCCGTTGGCCAAGGCAACGGAGTGGCTTGAGGTCGTCGATCCTACGACAGGTAAGCGGGGTCGCAGAGAAACGAACACGATGCCGCAGTGGGCTGGATCGTGTTGGTATTACCTGCGCTTTATTGACCCTAAGAATCCAAATGCTGGATGGGATCCGGAATTGGAAAAGCGGTGGATGCCCGTAGACCTCTATGTCGGCGGGGCAGAGCATGCGGTGTTGCACCTTTTGTATGCGCGCTTCTGGCACAAAGTGCTCTTTGATCTGGGATTTGTTTCTACCAGAGAGCCATTCAAGAGGCTCTTTAATCAAGGGATGGTGCAGTCGTTTGCATACAAAGATAAGCGAGGGGCTCTCATCCCAGTTGATCTCGTAAAAGAGGATGAATCTGGGGCTCCAATTCATACTCAGACCGGGGAGAGACTTGAACGGCTTGTGGCAAAGATGTCTAAGTCGCTCAAGAACGTATACAGCACCGATGACGTTATCGCCCAGTACGGAGCAGATACCATGCGAACGTATCTGATGTTCATGGGACCTCTTGATAGTTCCCGTCCGTGGGATCCGAAGGCGATAAGTGGTAACGCCCGATTCTTGAAGCGCTCGTTCAACCTGGTCGTGGGTGGGGCAGAGGAGGGATACCGAGAGGTAGTAGCTCCAGAGGCAGAAGCTGTCGAGGTGAAAAAGGCTCTCCACAAGGCGATTAAGAAGATCGGAGCGGATCTTGAGACCCTTCAGTTTAACACGCCAATTTCTACTATGATGGAGCTGCTCAATACGATCGGTGATAAGCCCGTCTCGAAAGAGACCCTTGAGAAGTTCACCCTTGTGCTCGCTCCATTTGCTCCCCACTTGGCTGAGGAGCTCTGGGAGCGGCTCGGTCACACGGAATCAGTCGGTTTGGCTGCATGGCCAGTCTTTGACCCTGCGTACGTTGTCGACGATGTCGTGACGGTTGTAATCCAGATTACAGGCAAGAAACGCGCGACAGTCGAAGTTCCTCCCGCGATTACTGAAGAGGACCTGAAGGCGACGGTGATCGAAGCGATGGCAACTACCCAGTACAAGGTTACCGCTGAGGACCGATTCATCACAGTGTTCAACCCGGGAACGAAGGTTCCACGGTTGGTCAATGTGATTACCAAAGGGTAAGGCTGGTAGCGCTTACGTCTCGAACGGGCTACTCGCGTGTTTGCGTGGAGCCGTGGAAGAGCGAAACGCACGTGGGGCCGGAGTAGTTTCCGGTCCCACAATTAGACACCAAAGAGCTCTTTGCTTAGGGGTTTCATCGCTTCGATGCAGTTTGCCGTATGCTGCTCAAGTGGTATTCCGATCTCCTCTGCACCGATAACCATATCTTCCCGGTTGCATCCACGTGCAAATGCCTTGTCTTTGAATTTCTTCATGACCGACTTCACTTCGAGGTTGTGAATCGACTTATCGGGTCGCACGAGAACACTTGCGGTGATCAGGCCTGAGAGTTCATCCACGGCAAAGAGGGTTTTGTCGAGAAGAGTCGTACGAGGGGTGTTGGTATAGTGTGCATGTCCCATGATCGCGGTCCGTAGCTCGTCCGGATAGCCAAGCTCTGCAAGGATCGAATTTCCCTTAAATGGATGTCCGTTTGGCGCGACTGGCTCTGGGAACACCTCGTAATCGAAGTCATGAAGAAGCCCCGTATTGCCCCACAGCTCACTATCAGTGGTTTGGCCCTGCGCCTGAAAGTAGGTGGCGTACCAGCGCATACACGCCTCGACGCTTTTGGCGTGATTCAAAAGGCTTAGGCTCTTGGTGTACTCCTGGAGAAGCGCGTATGCTTCGTCTCGGCTTTTAGGTTGCATAGTTTACAGCCTCGCTGGTTCGACGTTGGGAGTTGCTGGAGCATGCGTGTACAGGTCCATGAGCTTCATGAGGTTCTGAAGCTGGATGTTATTGTGTGCCTCTTCCAATGGGATCGTAATTTCAAACTGGCGGCGAGCATCTTTCACGGATACGGCAAGAGAAGGGGTATTTCGTCCGCCACTCCGCACTGATGGGAGGCCAAAGATCCCTGATTCGCGGATGAGCTGCAGAATACGCGCCGTGTTGTCGCGATCGTCTGCTTCAAGAAGGGATCGAGCTGGAAGGGTCCATGTCGATGGCGCGGTGCCATGAGCAGGGTCCGAGAGTGTAACTGAGATCGTCAGCGAAAGGTCGGCGGCTTTCGGGTCTGCGTTCGGTTGAAGCTGCTGCGAAGTACCCTGGTACCACTCGTTAAACGAGGTGAGAAGGTCATTCTTGAGGGTCGGATTGGAGAGGTTAAAGGCGACTATCGCCATTACCGTGAAGCCGATAACAACCAGCCACCTGATATTCAACACGTTCCTAAGTATCATTTGGGAGAGGATAATAAGACCGCTCTAGGAGGTCAAACTACAATCGTATCACCTTGATTTCTTGCCTTTTTGTGGCTGGGGGAGCGTGCTCTGGTCGGCCCGGGTTCTGGCCAAGCTCAGAAGAACCTCGCGGTCGTTCTTTGAGGGATCGTCGATGACAAGCTCTTCGAGCTCCTTGAGAAGTTTCCCCATCGCCGGTCCCGGAGGAAACCCCGCCTGCTTGAGGTCGTCACCTGATATCGCGAGTCGACCATAGCTAGGGAGGACCATCTTCCGCTGTTCAGCAGCGAGCAAAGAATCAAATGCCGATGCCGATGCGTTGAAGTCTTCGATAGGAATAGTTGGTGAGCTATCGGCTTCCTTAAAGCGTCGCCACGGAGAGAGATTCTCCCCCAAGTCGCGTATCAAGCGGCGTACCCCCGCAGGGCCGCAATCGAGTGGACGCATGTGGTGTCGCACGATGGCACGAACCTTAGCGATGTCGTCATGCGAGAAGCGTAAATGCGTCATTCGTTCTAAACACAGCTTGTCACTAACGACTTCGTGGGAATAGAAGTGACGTTCTCCATTCGCGTCAACCGAGAGCGTGTGTGGTTTTCCAACATCGTGAAAAATTGCCGACCAGCGAAGAATCCGATCCGCGGGAGTCCGTGAGAGAACAGAGAGTGTGTGCTCGAACACATCGTGAATGTGGTATCGATTCTGCTCGAATCCAACTGCCGGAATGAGCTCAGGTAGGGTGTACGGAAGGGCTCCGATATGCTGCATGCAGCGCACGCCTGCATCCGGCACGGGGCTCATAAGGATATGCTCAACTTCAGTTCGGATTCGCTCTACGCTTACCCTCGCGAGGCTTGGTACAAGCGTTCGTGCCGCCTCGATGGTTTGGGGCTCAATTGTGCGACCTTGAGCATCGCCAAACCGAATCATGCGAAGGATTCGGAGAGGATCTTCGGAGAGTCGAGCATGCGGGTCCTGCACTGCTCGCAGGATCGCGCTTGTTAGATCCGCTACGCCTCCGAAAGGATCGAGGATGGTGAGAGATGAGAGACAGAAGGCCAGCGCATTGATTGTAAAATCTCTTCCTGAAAGATCTGTTTGGATGTCGGGTGCCGTAATCTGTGTATTCCGATCGGAAGGGGTTCGAAATGTGGTGACCTCGAAGTGGACACCGTTAATCACCACCAACACAGTTCCGTGCTGGATCCCTGTGTCGATGACGCGTAGCCCGTGAGCCATACAGCGGTCCCGAACCTCAGTCGCTGTGAGGTTCGTGGCGAGGTCGAGGTCGGTCTTCCCCGCGACCAGAAACGCATCGCGGACCGTTCCTCCCACCAGAAAGAGTAGTGCTGGTTGGAGGGCTTGTTGGAGGGTTTGAAGCTCTGGTTTTGTGGCGAGGTCACAAAGAATCCCCGTGGCCTCAGCGAGACCTCTAACTGGTTTGCAGGAATGTGAACCAGGCGGGGGGGATGTTTCCATGCAGTTTAATATTCAACACCGGTAGCCACTCCGGTTTTATTGGTTTTGAAAGAAGCTTCATGTGCGCTTCTTTCGGCGTTCTGCCACCTTTTCTGCGATTGCAGGTTCCGCACGCGCAGACGATGTTCTCCCACGTCGTTTTTCCTCCCTGGCTGCGTGGAATGACGTGATCGAGGGTAGCTTCCTTTGCCGACAATTCTCGTGAGCAATACTGACACTTAAAGTGATCTCGCGCCAAGATGTTGGCCCGGGATAATGGGGGAGACCTGCGGCCTGCCCTAAAAAAGCTCACTAAGCGGACCACAGCTGGCGCTTTGATGGCGATCGATACCGAGCGGATATCGTGCTCATATTCCTCGACGATCTCTACTTTGCCGAGGAAAAACATGGAAACCGCATTCTGCCAGGAGATGATCCGCAGCGGTTCGTATGCAGCACTCAGAAGAAGAACAGGACTCATACACCCATTAAGACGCCACAGTCGGCTATACTGGATACATCGATGCTCTCTTTCTTTTAGTATCGAATCACTCGCAGCACTTCGCAACCCATATGAGCTGTTTGTAACTACTTGTTTTTACTTTTGATGTTCGGTGTGCCATCGGTGTAGTACGGCGCCTCGCCGGGGAAGCCCGCCACGTGGAGGATATCTGCGGTATGACCTTCAGGGGGTTATGGGTAGGCCAAAAGAATTCCTCACGATTTTTGGACTATATTTGAGCGGTTAGCTTGACACTGAGAGCCGTTCCCTTTATTTTCCCAACTCGCAGCGGAGGGGCCTGTAGCTCAGCTGGTTAGAGTACACGCCTGATAAGCGTGAGGTCGGTAGTTCGAGTCTACCCAGGCCCACCAGTTTTGCTCCTACATGAACTTGGCTTTGCTAAGATTCGTATTAGACGACTGGCCTTCCAAAGCAAACCTCAATCGTGGGCCTGTAGCTCAGTTGGTAGAGCACCAGCCTTGCAAGCTGGGGGTCCAGAGTTCGAATCTCTGCAGGTCCACCACGATTCTTCCCCCCAAAAAAACATTTCAAAAAGCGAGAGAGCAGGGGCGCTCTGGCTCACCATACAGCCGTGCTTGCGGTGAGCCCCTTGTTTGACCGGATTGATACCAAGTGGTGAGGCTGGGTAAGCGAGCCAAAACCTACCCGTAGCGAGAAAATCGAAGAGCAACTTCCGATCTGCTTTCACAGCAGGGAGGGGTTTGGCCTCCCTGCCTTAGGCTTCGTTACACATTAAATCTGAAATGAACGATGTCGCCGTCCTTCATTATGTACTCTTTGCCTTCAGTGCGCATCTTTCCGGCTTCCTTGGCTTTCACTTCGCCACCAGCCTCGACGTAATCCTTGTAGGCGATGACCTCAGCACGAATAAACCCGCGCTCGAAGTCTGAGTGAATCTTACCGGCGCACTGCGGCGCGGTGCTTCCAGCGGGAGCTGTCCACGCATGGCACTCCTTGGGACCCACCGTAAAGAATGTGATCAAGTTCAAGAGCTGATACCCGGCGACCGTGAGGCGATCGAGCCCCGACATCGATACGCCAAGGGATCCAAGGAACTCCTTGCGCTCCTCGGCGTTGAGCTCGGCGATCTCTGCCTCTACCTGCCCCGAAATAGTTACCATCGGAGAGTTGTGCTCCTTAGCGTATGTCGCCAGCTGGTCGACGGGCAGTGAACCTCCGATCGTGGGTTGATGTGAGATCTCCGCTTCGGGCACATTAGCCACGAATAGTACCGGTTTTGACGTGAGAAGATTTGCTGAGATCTCGGCGTAATCTTCGGGTGAACCGGTGAACTGATCTGAGTCTTTAAATGTTCGAGCAGGCTTTCCTTGGCCGAGCCAATTCTCCAGGGCTTCGAGCAGAGCGAACTTTGCTTTGGCCAGTTTGTCGCCTGTTTTCGCCGCCTTCTCGATTTTGAAGCGGAGTTTTTGAATCGCATCATAGTCGGAAAGTATCAACTCGGTGTCGATAGTTTCTACGTCTCGACGAGGATTCACCGAACCGTCGACGTGTACGATGTTCTCATCGTCAAAACATCGCACCACGTGTGCGATAGCATCGACGCTTCGGATGTGTCCAAGGAACTGATTGCCGAGACCTTCTCCTTTCGATGCGCCACGGATCAGACCCGCAATATCTACGAACGTGATCTGCGTTGGGATTATCTTTGCCGACTTGGCGATCTCTGTCAGAACCTCCAGTCGTGGATCGGGAACGGGAACTGCGCCGGTGTTCGGCTCGATAGTGCAGAATGGAAAGTTCGCCGCGGCTGCCTTCGCAGATGTGAGAGCGTTAAAGATGGTCGACTTTCCTACGTTAGGAAGGCCGACGATGCCACAAGTAAATCCCATGAGAAGACCCCGTTAGTTCAGTGCTGCTCGCAAGTAGAGTAGTTGAATGCGCATACGTGCGAAGTCGCGTTGTTACCATGTACTGGTAGCACGCCGGGCCCGTGAATTCAACTCAGCCGGGGTGTTTCCCGTAGTGAATTGAATGGCTTACGATATATATTCTCGTCTCTCATACAATCGAGCGCCCATTTCTCCCACAATCGGCTTCACGCGACGACCTGAAGTTCTGGTTGCGGACGCATGTTGTGTCAGCTTTGAATCAGGCACTGAGTATGATTTACGCGATTTGCCGTTGGTGTCATCTGGTGTTTCCAGTATAAATCGTGAGCAATTGCGCCGTACGACCAGAGCGTTGCTTCACGGAGAGAGTGAAGCTGATGGTGCGCAGATAGCTGAGCAGTTTTAGGGAGCCTGTAATGAAGTGTAATACGTGGTGTGTCGGAGTGTTCTTGTCGATAGTGTGTGCGGGAACCTTCGGGTGCGGTGGTGGCGGAGGCTCCTCGGACACGCCAGGGCCGTGTACGGCGCTTAGGATCGCAGGTGGCGAAGAGTGTGTGGAGCGCCCCTTGTCGGTTGCGGTTGTTGCGACCGATAGCGGGTATTGTTCCGGCACATTCATAACTCCGCAACACGTCTTAACAGCTGCACACTGCATCCCTGCTGCGGGGACAGAGATGGTGGTGGCAACCAAGGGTTTCTCGGCTGTGACCACAAAAGCTCGGGTTCATCCTCAGTTTCGACGGGGAACGTTCTCACAGTATGACGTAGCAGTAGTGACGATCGACTCAAATGCACCAGTGACGCCAGCTCGAATTGAGTTAAGCGTAACTCCGCAGTCAGGGGACATTGCGGTAGCGTATGGATACGGGGTTGATCAAGATGGCCGTGATGTCGTGCGTCGAGTAGAAGATGGCGGACAAGCTCTTAAAGCAACCTACATCGAGATCTCATCCGTTAGTGACTTCTCAATCGATACGATCAGTGATGGAGACGGGGACACCTGTCAGGGGGACTCCGGTGGGCCGATTGTTTTGCAGGGAGCTGATCAGCAGTACGGCATCATCGCGATCGTCCGTTCAGGGCCGAACACGTGCGTTCCAAATATCGGTATCGCTGGCGACAACACCAATCTCCAGGGGCAAAGTGTGTTGGAGTTCGTGACGAGAGCTGCGCCTGGGGTGCAATTTAATTAAACGCGTCGCGCGCTTCCCAGGTGTGTCCTTAACGTTGACGGAGTCAACGTGAATGGCCCCGCCTGGACTTGAACCAGGGATATTGTGTTCGCTTCAAGCTCAGGATGCTGACGCATCCTCGCGTCGCTCACACGAAAAACGCTGCGCTAGCTCGCGTTTTTAGACGATCACTCCCTGGTCCAACCCCAGGTGTGTCCTTCACGTTGACGGAGTCAACGTGAATGGCCCCGCCTG
>JBIIYC010000292.1:0-4620 GCA_044347025.1 Bdellovibrionota bacterium | reverse complement strand
AACGATCTTCATGAACTTCTTACCGCGAAGCTCACGAGCAACAGGTCCGAAAATACGGGTTCCTACTGGCTCAAGATTATCGTTGATAAGCACAGCGCTGTTGTCGTCGAACTTAATGAACGAACCGTCTTCACGCGCTACAGACTTTGCTGTTCGCACAACTACTGCCTTGTGAACTGACCCCTTCGCGATCTTGGAGTTCGGAGTCGCCTCCTTAACTGCAACGACGATAACATCGCCAACGCTCGCGTACCGTCTACGGCTTCCACCGAGAACCTTCACGCAAACCACCTTTCTCGCGCCCGAGTTATCTGCAACATCGAGCTTTGACTTAAGCTGAATCATACTTCCTCACCGTACCAAAGAACTCTTATGACTAGTCCGCCTTCCTGATGATGGACTCAACCTTCCATCTCTTGAGCTTGCTCAATGGGCGAGTCTCAACGATGCGAACGCGATCGCCGACACCACACTGATTAGCCTCGTCATGCGCGTAGAACTTGTTCGTCTTGCGAATAAACTTACCGTACTGAGAGTGACGAACCTGTCGAACAACCGCCACAACGATCGTCTTGTCCATCTTGCTGCTCACTACAACTCCGTCCTGGGTCTTACGCAGACCGCGCTCTGAACTCGTTGCCTTCGAGGTAGTGGCCGAAGCCTCACCCTTAGTGCTGGCTTTCGCTGCCTTTTTCTTTGTCTCTGCCATAATACTTCCTACCAACTCAGAGCTAAATAAGCCCTTGAAATCTATCGACTAATTAAGCCGCCTTCTTCTTCAACAGGGTCTGAACGCGAGCAAGTGCCCGACGTGTATCCTTCAACTGATGGCTCTTCTCAAGCTGCTTTGAGCTCTGCTTGAACCGTAGACGCATCAACTCCTCAGCGAGCTTGTTTGCCTTCTCCTGGAGGGCCGGCTTGTCGAACCCACTGATTTCTTTGAGAAATTCTCGACGTTTCATAAATCCACTACCTATTCTCTTTGCGGCGAAAACGAGGCCGCACTATGCCGTTTTCTCTAACCTAAATCAAGCTGCTGCTACGAATGACGATCTTGGTCTTAATCGGAAGCTTTGCAGCTGCCAACTCAAGAGCCTCTACAGCCACCTTTTCTTCAACTCCAGTAACCTCATACATGAGGCGACCGGTCTTCACTTCAGCAACCCAGAGCTCCACCGAGCCCTTACCCTTACCCATACGAACCTCTGCAGGCTTCTTGGTAAGTGGCTTGTCAGGGTAGACCTTAATCCAAACCTTACCGCCACGCTTGAGGTGCCGAACCATGGTCTGACGAGCTGCCTCGATCTGTCGGTTAGTGACCCAACCAGCCTCCATCGCACGCAATCCGTACTCTCCGAACTCCAAGGTACACCCACGGGTCTCCTTGATCTTCAGGTGCCGGTATAACTTCATCTGCTTTCGATAACGTGGCTTTTTTGGCTGTAACATACACTACTCCGATCAAACTTTGGTGAATTGCATCCGGACCTGAGTCCGAACCTGGACTACATCTGAATTGCTTCAGCAGCCGCCTCCTCACCTGGGGCGAACTTCTCTCCCTTGAATACCCATACCTTCACGCCGATGATGCCGTAGGTGGTTGAAGCCTCAGCAAATCCGTAATCGATATCAGCGCGGAGTGTGTGGAGCGGAACTCGGCCCTCACGGGTCGACTCAGTTCGTGCGATTTCCGCACCGTTCAACCGGCCCGAAACACGAATCTTGATACCCTCTGCTCCTACTCGCTGAGCACGTCCAACTGCTTCCTTCATGGCACGACGGAAGTTCACACGACGCTCAAGCTGAAACGCGATACCTTCAGCAACGAGCTGGGCATCCATGTCCGCCTTACGAGCCTCGATGATGCTCAAGTTCACATCGCGCTTCACGAGGTTCTTGAGGTCCTTACGAAGATCCTCGATGTCCTTACCCTTCTTTCCGATAACGAGACCGGGCTTCGCAGTGAAAATGTTGATCTTCACGCGCGCGGCAGCTCGCTCAATCTCGACCTTCGCGATACCAGCTGCCTGCAACTTCTCCTTAACGAACCGACGGATCTTAACGTCCTCGCCGATGAAACGAGCGAACTCACGTGCAGCGAACCACTTCGACTGCCATCCCTCGATGATTCCAACTCGCAAACCTCGTGGACTAACTTTTTGTCCCATATCAGAACTCCCTTCCTAAACTCTTACTTCTCACCGAGAACGATCGTTATGTGCGATGCACGCTTGCGAATCGGGAGCGCACGTCCGTGAGCTGCCGGCATATATCGCTTCAGCGTACGAGCCTCGTCTACCCAGCCCTTCGTGATCCACAAACGATCAACGTCTGCACGAGCCTGCTCGCGCGCGTTGGCGATTGCCGATTGAAGGAGCTTGTAAGCGATCTTCGCGCCCTTCTTTGGAGAAAACTTGAGAATCGCCAGTGCCGGCTCAACCTGCTTACCTCGAATCAGGTCGATAACCAACCGAGCCTTACGCGGCGACATGCGAATGCTGCGAAGGGTAGCCGACGCTACTTCGGTCTTGCTTCCTGCCTGCTTAGTTGTCTTCTTAGCCATAACTCTAACCTCGATACTCCCTACAACTTATCAACTTACGCAGCTGCAGCGGCCTTAGCAGAGTGTCCATGGAAGGTACGAGTTGGAGAGAACTCTCCCAACTTGTGCCCAACCATATTCTCTGTAACAAATACGGCATTAAACTTCTTTCCGTTGTGAACAGCGAATGTCAGCCCGATCATATCAGGCGTAATCGTTGAACGACGTGACCAAGTCTTAATCGGCCCCTTATGAGCGCCCGTCTTGGCACGCTCAATCCACTTCAACAAACTGTTATCTACAAATGGTCCCTTCTTTACTGAACGAGCCATGGTTGCCCCCTAACTACCTTATTTACGTCTACGTACGATAAACTTCTGCGTTCGCTTATTGACTCGAGTCTTAAGACCCTTCGCCAAGAGACCGGTTGGCGAACAAGGATGACGACCTCCGGCCGACTTTCCTTCTCCTCCTCCCATCGGATGGTCAACTGGGTTCTTCGTAACACCACGGTTGTGTGGGCGACGATTCAACCAACGACTGCGACCAGCCTTTCCAAGAACGCGGTTCTTATGATCCGGATTGCTTACAGCGCCAATCGACGCGTAGCACTCAAGCGATACCTTACGAGTTTCACCTGAAGGGAGCTTAACTGTACCGTACTCTCCCTCCTTAGCAACGAGCTGTGCGGCCTCACCAGCCGAACGAACAAGTTGCGCATCGCCCTTAATCTTGAGAGCGATGTTGTGAATGTTCTCTCCGAGAGGGATAGCCTTGAGCGGGAGTGCATTACCTGGCTTGATCTCAGCGTCCGGACCGGAGCTGATGATTGCGCCAACCGTAAGCCCCTGCGGAGCAAGGATATAACGCTTCTCACCGTCTGTGTAGGTAACAAGCGCAATTCGAGCAGAACGGTTCGGATCGTACTCGATCGTAGATACAGTTCCCTTGATGCCTACCTTGTCACGACGGAAATCAATGATTCGGTAACGACGCTTATGCCCACCACCCTTATTGATGTTCGTGTTGCGACCGTAGTTATTACGGCCACCTGATGTCGAGTACTTTGCGAGAAGGCCCTTCTCTGGACGAGATGCTGTGATCTCCGAGAAGTCCGCTACGGTCAAGTAACGACGAGTTGGTGTAAATGGTCTGAATGTCTTAACAGCCATACGATACCTCTATCAATTATAAACCTTCAACGAGGTCGATCTTGCTACCCTCAGCAAGCGTTACGTAGGCCTTCTTGTAGCCCGCACGCTTTCCTACTCCAGTCATGGTTCGCTTAAGCTTGCCCATGAACCGGCAGGTTCTAATAGCATCAACTTTCACTGAAAATACGCGTTCAACAGCGCCGCGGATCTCTTCCTTACTAGCGCGTGGATCAACTCGGAACGTAACGGTAAGACCCGAAGCTCCTACGGCTGCGCTCTTCTCGGTGATAACCGGGGAGAGCAGAACTCCGTAGTCCTTTACGTGTGCTGCTGCAGTTTTTATCTTCTTCTTTGCCATAATACCTTCCTACTGCCCTTACTTGGCTACTACTCCAACTCGAGCATCGAGCTCGCCAAGAGCTGCACGTACGCAGACAACATGCTTTGCATTCATGAGGTCGTATACGTTCACACCTGAAACCGGAACTACTGTAGCGCCCTCAATGTTGCGGAGACCTAAAGCGAACTTCTCTCGCTCTGCACTCTGCTCATTCGGAACGATTACGAGGACCTTCGAACCCGCAACGCCAAGCTTCTTGAGGAGCTCAGCCGCTTCGCGCGTCTTTCCAGACACCTTGTCCATGCCCTCGATAACGAGAATGCTTCCAGCTGCTGTCTTCGCTGCCAGAGCGGACTGCAATGCACCCTTTCTCATCTTCTTTGAGAGACGGAAGTCGTACTTTCGCGGAGTCGGACCGTGAACAACAGCTCCACCCACCATCAGTGGGGATACCGTCGAACCGGCACGTGCGCTACCCGTACCCTTCTGCTTGAACGGCTTCTTCGCGCCGCCCTTGATCTCACTCCGAGTCAAAACATCGTGAGTTCCGGCACGACGCTTAGCGCGCTGCCAACGAACGGTCC
>JBIIYC010000057.1:0-15300 GCA_044347025.1 Bdellovibrionota bacterium | reverse complement strand
GTCGTGGTTGCGATGAGTAATCTCCCGATATGCTACACCGCTGTTTTGTTTAGGGGTAGTCGGCTAGGTGGCCGACTCCTCGTCTACCCAGCGATGCGCCCCGGTGACGGCATGAGGTTTCGTGCGCTCCATTTTCTACCCTCCCATGTACCCAAGCTTGTGGTACACAAAGCATAAATCAACGAAAGGATGTACCTCAGGAATGACAGCGCCACAAACTTCAACGGTCGGTCGAGAGCTCAAGCGCGCGTCGGTAGTCGTTGCTGTCTTGTCGTGTTTGTGGCCGACCACCTCACCCGCAAAGACTCTCGAAGAGTTGTTAGTAGAAAAGGGCGTTATTACGAAGGTAGAGGCTGCCGGTACGTCAGAGGGGACGGCGAAGGTGTACTGGAATCAGGGCACTCAGGTCGATGTCCCGGACAAAGGGTTTACGTCCAGTGTTGCGACGCTCCTTCAAACCCGTTACGCGTTTACTGATAATAATGGAGCGGAAGACGCTCCTAACACATCGAGCTTTGATGTTAATCGCGCGCGCTTGATCATCTCGGGGACAGCGCTAAACCGGGCATTCTCGTACATGTTGTCCACAGACTTCGTATCTGCTCCGGATAGCGATGCTAACTTCGGCCAAGCCCCATCTGTTAGAGATGCCTATCTTGAGTGGAGGCCGTGCAGCGATGAGTCGGGGCTTCGCATGGGGGCGTTTAAGACCGCGATAAGTCGTCAATTCAACACAGATCAGCAGTCCCTGCAGTTCGCGGATCGTTCGAGAGTTTCAGAGTACTTCACTATCGGGCGCGAGAACGGAGCTAAGGTGTTTGGCGATCTGGCGGAAGGCGTGATTGAAGCAAGCGCAGCCGTGTTTAATGGTGACAGCCCAGGCGAGGGGCCCAATGCAGCAGGTGTAGACACGCAGATGACCGGAATCGCCTCTGTTCGGGTTAACCCCTCGGGTAGGATGAATGTTGCAGAGGAAGGAGATGTTGATTGGACCGAGGAGGTCGCAACCTCAATCGGTGCGGTCTATGCATACGCGGATCAGTTCGCCAATGAGGACGCCGAGGCCAACGGAGCAGACGCGAATCTTGTGAATGTGGATGCTAACGTGAAGTACCTGGGCTGGGCGCTGCACGCGGAGTATTTCAATCAAGCTATCGTTGGAGATGGGGGAGATCCGAGCGGTATGTACGTTCAAAGCGGTTACTACCTTATCCCCAAAAGGATTGAGTTCGCTGCTCGGTACGGCTACACCGATTGCGACAACGGTGCTGGGCAGGGGATGTGTACTGGGATGGACGCCGTCAACGAGTCCTCCGCGTATCTTAGCTACCACTTTTGGCGCCACAATCTGAAAGCGCAGCTTGGATACGACTTCGTCAAAATGGATGCTCTTCAGGGCACGAACAGCAGATCAAATCGTTATCTTTTTCAGGTCAGTAGCTTCTTCTGAGTGCTGGCTAGCTGCCCTTTGTTCTGTTTGTCTTGAGTCGTAGGTGCTACAGTTCGGGGAGTATGAGACGCCTATTGGTAGGAACCGCCGTTTTTTTGCTGCTTCTTGGAGGTGCGGGATATGTGCTCTTCCAGCGGCATACAGCGAGCTTTCCGGAGCTAACCTCCGGCACATATGTTGGACTCTATACGGTTGAAGCGACCGGACGGACTCTCCCCTGGGGTGTAGTTAAAGATGACCTCGATCCAAGCCTGGCTGTTTTCGTTGGGGATGTTCGAATCCCTGCGCAGCGTGCGTCAATCCATGAGTTGGGTGGAAAAGCCCGACTGCCACTAATCGTAGGAGGTGCCGATGCACGACTTCGATTTGCGGGCGAGGAGGTGCTGTCCGGTGAGTACGCAGGCGTATTCCTAAATCCACTCTCCGATGAGAAAGGAACCTGGACGTTGCGACGGATCCCGCCGGACCCTATCGCGCCAGCGCTCAAGGATGATCTAACCCGATGGTTTGCGTTGTGGCAGGAGTTAGATTCGGTTGAAGGTGAGATTCAAAAAGCACAGCAAGAAGTCGACGAGCGCACGAGCTCTGTCGACAACTTACGTGCGTATGTCACCGACGAAGAAACTCTCAAGAAAACCGCGGATCAACGCCTGGGTCGGGCCGATTCGGAGCTTGATGCCGCACGTGCTGAGCTAAGCGACCGTCAAGCGCAGCTCGATAGAGCTATTCGTGACTTTGAGCTGACTGAACGGATATCGCCGCAGGGGAAGCTGGTGTTCCTAAGTCGCGAAGCGATTCAGCGGGACTCTCGGTGGATAGAGCTTACACTGAAGCTTCTGGCACCCGAGACCTCCCCTGGGTTTCATCAGGCGGTGGAACGAGCCCAGCGTATTAAGGAATTAAAACGCAAGATCGCTGAAGAGCGAGATGTGGCGGTCCGACGAGGAGAAGTCGAACGGTACGGCGGTGATCAAGATCAGACCGACGAGGAGGAGGCTTTCTATGGTCAGCTTCAATAAGCTCATCGCCTGTATTGGGTGCGTTCTTGCCCTCGGCTACGTCCCGCGCGCGATGGCTCAGGAGGAGCGCGTAGTAACGCTCACACAACGACTTCGTCTGGGCAGTGAGGCGCAACGTGCATACGTGGTTGTCTCTGATTCCAAGCGAGTGACCGCAATCGCTCCTGCTACGTACATCGAGGCACCGGCCGGAAAAGAGGGCGTTGTGGTGGCTCGGGTCCCGCTTGAATCGACTCTGCTGCAAGTGCTGTTTATCATGATCGGAGCCCAAGGAGAGGTGCAGTCTGCGTACAGGGAGCTCGGCGCTGACGAGCTCTCGCCCTCTGTGTTCCTCGGGACTGCCTCGTTGCGAGACCGCTTTGTAGAGCGACGTGGAGTCCTGCGGCAGTTGCAGTCGTCCTCGGCAGCGCTCGACGCCAAGCTCCAGGCACTTCAAGCAGACGCCGACGCGATCGCGAATGTTCAGAAGCTGGTGAGTGCGGAGGATGAGCTACAGGAAGTTCGCCGTTCACTGCAACGGGTCAAGGCCGCGCAAGATGTGATTCAACACCGAGTCTCGTACCTGAGAACGCTTCCCCCGCCGAGCAATGCCCAGCGTCGCGAGGCTGAGCTTGTCCAGCAGGTCGGGGAGATATCGACCGCATTGTCGAAAGCGGAGACGGTGGCGGTCAAAAAGATCTCGGCAGCTACTGGCGAGCTACAGTCGAAGCTGCGCGACATCGAGGATACCAAAGAGGAGCATGTGGGCCTCTTGGAGCAGGAGCTCCTCGAAGCGCAGCGCACCCGTCGTGCTGTCGCCGCAGAACAGGAATAGTCGCCTCGTAACTCCCTAAAAACATTCTTTTCCTTCGCGCTTTTTTAGACTACGTTACCCGTTTATGGATGCCTCGCCCCCGATAGTTCTTGAAGAGCTTGCTGCGTCGATACGCAGACGAGGGTTGGTGGCGCCAGCGATCTTCTTTCTTGAATTAACAAAGCCTCTGGTTGGATGTATGCGCGAGTTATACGGGGCTAGTGGGCCGTTACAAAACATCTTGTTTGGCGCGGATCGAGCTCCAGCGATTCGGGAGCTTCTCGCCTCTAGTGATCGTGTTGAGCAGCTCATAATAATGCTTGAATCGAGTCCGAAGGCGCCAGCGTAATACCTATGAACGGATTCGAGCATGCAACCCCGGGTATTCTTGCTCTCTTAGCGGTTGCGGCCGCATTGCTTTTTCGAGAGCTGAGCCGCATCAAGCGCGGGCATGTTCACTACATTCGTCGAATTCCGGGTGTCGATGCTATTGAGGGCGCTGTTGGGCGGTGCGCCGAGCAGGGCCGCCCGGTTATGTTTACGACAGCGCTGACTGATTTAGGCCCGGTGCTCTATGCCTGCTTAGGGGTGCTTCAAGCCGTAGCCAGAAAAGCAGCGCTCTACAAACTTAAACTCATCGTGCCCCAGTACTCTCCGGAAGCGATGGCAGTTGTAGAGGATAGTATTCGTTCCGCCTATAATGATGTTGGTCGCGGGAATTCGTTTGATCCGCAAAGTGTCGTGTTTCTCTCAAGCGAACAGTTTGCATTCGCTTCGGGGTACATGGGCCTGATGCATCGGGAGCAGCCCGGGGCCGCGTGTCTATTCGGTGTGTTTGCGGCAGAAGCGCTGGTCTTGGCGGAAGCAGGACAGCAGGTCGGCGCCCGGCAGGTTGCGGCAAGTGTCAGTCCTGAGCAGGTGGCGTTCTTTATATGCACCTGTGATTATACATTGATCGGTGAAGAGCTGTTCGGCGCCTCTGCCTACCTGAGTCGGGAACCAGTTCAGGTGGCAACCTTAGCGGCTCAGGATCGATATAAGTTTCTCCTTTGTGTGATGATCGTCGTCGGCGTAGTGTGCGCCACGGTAATGTCTGTTATGCCGAGCGTTTCAATTCCAATGCCTCAGGATCTAATCTCAAAGGGTTGGGAGGAGCTAATCCGATGAGTAGTGAGACAAAAGATTTCCGCTCTCAGATCATCCGGGTTTTTACCTTTCTCGGAGGCATCTACTTTTTCTTCTATTTTGTGTGTCCTGAATCAACTATCGAGGCGATCGGCCTGAAAGACGCTCATGAACCGATCTCAAACGGCTTCATCGTCGTCGGTGCGATGGCGATCGGACTAGGATTGCTCAATATCCTGGGTAAGCACGGTGCGCAGGTCGCGTTCAAGCGGACGGGTTGGCCATACAGCGCAGCGCTCCTTCTAGGGCTCTCCTCGATGCTTGTCGTGACCTGTGGACAGTGGCTCCAAGGGCTTCGGATATCCAAAGAGATTCAAGCCGTCCAGGTTATCGGAGACTTTGCCACTCGCATCGTCGATGATGCTCAGGCGTTGGTTGAGTCTGGGCCCGCCGCCGTTAAGAGTGTTTCCCGCGATGGAACGCTTCCATCACTCGGCGTTCGTGTCGACGCCCTGAAGCACTACACGGAGATGCAGCTTGCTGCGATTGAGGCGGGAGTTCCGATGCTTCGGAAGCAAGCTCCGATACCGGCGTTGGTCAGCGAACTTGAGCAGAATGTCGTCGATCTCAAAACGCCGATCGCGCTCCTCTCTGGGGTGTCGCGCGAGGTGATCACTCCAGCGGATTCGGCGACGTTAAAAGACTTTTCGTTTCGCGCGGCTAAGCTCGCCTCCTCGTATGCGCTCGTGCTCCGTAAGCAGAGCGCTGGGACTTTGGTCCAGCGTCTCTACGACCTTCTCTATAGTGGGCTCTTCATTCAACTCGGTTCGGCGATGTTTGCACTGCTTGGTGTGTATATTGCAGCAGCAGCATATCGCGCGTTTCGAATTAAAACCTTTGAATCGGCGCTGATGATGACTGCCGCCTTAATTGTTATGCTGGGGCAGATAGCCTTCGGTAAGCACCTCTACGAGGGCCTGCCTGGCTTGCGTCAGTGGCTCTTAGAGGTTCCGAGTAGCGCGGCATTCCGAGCGATTCGGCTCGGAGCTGCTGTGGCGGGACTTATGCTCGCTATCCGCATGTGGCTCTCGATTGAGTCTTCATCGTTTTCATCGAAGAAGAGGTCGTAATGGGATCCCGGCGAATCGTCTATCTCCTTATGATAGTAGCCGTCGCGGTGCCGGTTCTATTTGGGCTATCGCAGCCGCCTTCGCGGCTCGTCTCTGCTGAGCGAATGTATGACGTCGTGGAGAACGTACAAGTGCAGCCAGGCGATGTTGCGATGGTGTGGCTTGATTTTGGGCCGAGCTCCATAGCGGAAAACGAGCCACAGGCGACCGTGCTGCTTGAGCATCTGTTTCGGCGCCGTATTCCCGTCATTCTGATTTCGCAGTATCAACAAGCGGAGAGTTTTTTGCGTCGTATTCCAGAACAGGTCGCGTCTCGCCTTGAACGCGAGAATCCGGGGCAATCCTGGAGATACGGCGAATCGTGGGTCAATGCAGGATATAAACCCGGGTCCGCTATTTTTATCCAAGCCCTGGTGAACTCGTCCGATGTCTCTAAGTTTTTGGGGCGAGATGTCTCTGGGATGCCGATTGCGTCCTACCCCACGTTCGCTTCGATAGGAGGCGTGGAGCGAATAAAATTAGTCGGCGAGATAACGAGCCTCGTCGGCGTGTTCGACACTATTATTCAGTTCTTTCAAAAGAGTGGATATCGCCCCACGATAGTCCACGGATGCACCTCAATAACGATTCCGGAGGCGTACATATTCCTCGACTCAGGGCAGCTCCAGGGTCTTTTGGAGGGGATCGCGGGGGCAGCATGGTACTCGGAGGTGCTCAAGAAGCACTTTCCAGGGAGTGATAACACTCGCCTTTTGGTCACGAATACTGCGCTTAGTATGGCGCATCTGATGATCATTCTCTTGATCGTGGCGGGTAATGTCGCGCCGTATTTCGGTCGTCTGTTGAGGAGGGAGCATGAGTAACGTCTCCGCCTGGGTGCTCACTTCAACGCTCGTGGGCGGGATCGGTACCCTTGCCATCTTTAGCTTTCTTATCAAAGAGAATCGCTTCTATCGCTTCTTTGAGCATCTCTTTATCGGTGTCGCGGCGGGGCTTGGTCCCTTCCTGACGGTGAGGGATTTCTTGTGGCCGCAAGTTATCGATCCGATGCGTGGAGCCCAGGTTGTTATGTACCCGGATGGAACGTTTTCGCAGGCCTATCAACCGCTGTATCTTCTGTACATTGTGCCGATGCTCTTCGGTTGCTTGTATTACTGTCTCTATTCGAGGCGTCATGCATGGCTGGCGACTGTCGTAATAGGGTTTTCACTGGGTGCCAGCGGTGCGCTCGCTATCCGGGGATTCTTTGCTGAAGTGATTCCTCAACTAGCCAGCAGCTTCAAGCCACTGGTGGTTATGAGTTCAGGAGTGTTTCAGTGGGGCGCTTCTCTCAGTAACATCATCTTTGTTGGCACTCTCTTGCTCGTGTTGAATTACTTTTTCTTCACCCTTGGCAAAGAGACATCGGCGCAGAGCAAGATCGCGCCATGGGGACGTCCTCTACTTATGGTGTGTTTCGGTGCATTTTTCGGCTCAACGGTTATGGCTCGCCTAGCGCTCTTAGTTGAGCGAGTGCAGTTTCTGCTGGGGGATTGGTTTGCGGCAGTGTGTTCAATAGTAGGGGTCGGATAAGAGATGCGAACAGACCCCAGCGATCTCCGTACTGTGCTAGTTACCGACTGTGGTTCCACTACGACAAAAGCTCTTCTATTTGAGAAGCGGGAAGATCGGTGGCACCAAACATTCCGTGGAGAGGCGCCGACAACGGTTGAGGCTCCTGTTGCTGATGTAACCGTAGGAGCGTTGAATGCTTTTTCTGAGATCCAGGAGCTCAGTGGTCGACAGATTCTCGGGCAGGCCGGGCCGTTCGAAGTAACCGAACGTGATGCGGCGCGCGGCATCGACCTCTATCTCTCTACATCTTCAGCTGGTGGTGGGCTTCAGATGTTAGTTGCTGGCGTCGTGCGAAATATTACTACCGAGTCGGCCGAGCGCGCTGCGCTCGGAGCAGGTGCGATTGTTATGGAAGCGGTCTCCGCTGATGATGGTCGAGAGGATCACGAAAAGATCGAACGTATAAGGCACGTGAAGCCAGATATTATTCTGATAACGGGGGGCATCGACGGTGGCTCAACTGCCCACGTTGTCGAGATGGCAGAGATCCTCGTCGCTGCGGCCCCGCGACCGCGCTTCGGTGATACGCTCCGTCTTCCGGTTATCTATGCGGGGAACTCGGACGCAGCGCAGGATGTTACGGAGATCCTCTCCAGTTTGGCTAATGTAGTTGTCGTCGATAATGTTCGACCAACGCTCGATCGCGAGAATCTCGGCCCCGCTCGAGAGGCGATTCACGAATTCTTCCTTTCGCATGTCATGAGCCACTCGCCTGGTTACGGCAAGCTTCTTTCGTGGTCTCCGGTTCCGGTGATGCCAACTCCGGCAGCAGTGGGTGATATGGTGCAGAGTTACGCGGAGCGTACGAATCAGAGCGTTCTGTGCGTTGATATCGGCGGAGCAACGACTGACGTATTTTCTGTGTTTCCGGATAAGAGTGGGGCTCCGGTCTTTAACCGCACAGTGAGCGCCAACCTCGGCATGAGCTATTCGGTCGCGAATGTTTTAGTAGAGGCTGGTGCCGATCATATCAAGCGCTGGCTTCCATTTGATCTGGCCGAGTCAGAGCTACGAGACCGGCTACGTAATAAGATGATTCGACCAACTTCAATACCCCAGACCAAAGAGGACCTTTTTCTGGAGCAAGCGGTGTGTCGAGAAGCGCTTCGCCTCTCGTTGAGGCATCATCGTTCATTGGCAATCGGATTTGAGGGTAAAAAAGAGCGCAGCATTGCGGATGTTTTCCGCCAGGGCTCGGATCGATACGAATTGGTCGATCTGATGAGGCTCGATGTCGTTATCGGGTCTGGTGGAGTGCTCAGCCATGCTCCATCTCGAATGCAGGCTGCAATGATGATGCTTGATGGGTTTGGCTTGGCTGGAGTCACCGAGCTGGCCGTCGATTCAATATTCATGATGCCACATCTCGGTGTCTTCGCCTCGGTGCACCCGGAGGCTGCTCAGGAGATCTTTGAAAACGATTGCCTTGTCCATTTGGGCTGTGCGGTGGTGCCGGTATATGCCGCGGGTGCCGTGTCCGCCGATGCCTTGGCTGAAGTGTTTCTGGATGACCGCAGTCTCGGTGTCGTTCGTATCGGCGAGGTCAGCCGCTATACGACGGACAGTCTCCGCTCTGGTGTGCTTCGGGTAGTTCCGCAGCACAAAACCGTCGACGTTGGGCGGGGCCCTGGAGAGAGCGTCGAGAGGATGGTGCGATTGGGCGAATGCGGAATTATCGTTGATGGTAGAAACAGACCGCATATAGCTTCGAGCTTCTCGGTCGGTGCACAAAGGCGCGCCTATCAAAATCTCGGGCTTGTGGGAGAGTAGGCGATGTCGCAGTTATTTACGCCAGGGCTACAAATCTCGTCCGCAACGCAGGTAATTAAACGCAGAGAACTGCCGATCAAGGGACGGGTGCTCGTACGTGTTGGTGATGTTGTCCGAAGCGATACGGTTGTCGCGGAAGCGGATAGAGAAGGAGAGCTGCGCATTGTTCGAGTTGCCGATGAGCTAGCGGTTCCTCCTGCCGAGGTTGGTTCGTATGTGAAGGTCTCGGTTGGAACGTTAGTGTCGGAAGGGGAATGTATTGCGGAGGCAAAAGGGCTGTGGGGTTTGTTCAAGACCCTGGTCGCTGCACCAATTGCTGGAACCGTTGAGTTCCTCTCGGCTGCTACTGGGCACATCGGTATTCGGGCTCCTAAGCGAACGATACAGCTATCAGCGTACATTGATGGGACGGTGCGATCAGTCATCGACGGTCGCGGAGTTGTGATAGAAGAAACGGCGACGTTTGTGCAGGGTATCTTCGGTGTTGGTGGTGAACGGATTGGAGAGATCGTGGTTCTTCCAGTGCCGTGCTCCCGGCAGATTGGGGAGAGCGACATCCCCGAAGTGATGCCCGGTGCAATTCTAGTGGGTGGGCATTCGCCTTCCCTGGCGGCTCTGCAGCGAGCGCGGGATCGTGGGGCGGTCGGATTTGTCACGGGATCAATTGATGATGAGACCCTCCGAGAATTCGTAGGGTATGACATCGGTGTAGCGCTGACGGGTGATGAGCCAGTGTCGATGACGCTCATTATTACCGAGGGATTCGGTCGAATTCCGATGAATCCCCGAATAGTAGAGGTCCTTCAGGGTGTGGCTGGTCGTCGAGCTTCGATAAGTGGAGCGACGCAGGTTAGAGCCGGTGCTCTTCGTCCCGAAATTATCTCAGGGTCCCCCGCTGTTGCCTCAACGAGCCAACGAGTTGGTGGTATGGGACTCGCGGTGGGAAGTCGGGTTCGTTTGATCCGGGTTCCGTATTTCGGTATGCACGGCGTTGTCTCTCATCTTCCACACGAGCTGGTTGCGATTGAGACCGGCGCGCTTGCGCGGGTGGCTCAAGTGACTTTGGAGGATGGCGGCGAAGAGATCGTGGTCCCAAGAGCAAATCTTGAGATAGCCTCATAGGCTATTGTATCTCCTCATGTTCATCGTAGCTCGCCCAGTGCATGAAAGTGCCTAACAAGCGCCCCGAGATTTGTCATGGTTGGGGTTTGACGGGCGAATCCAGACCCTCTCGAGGGTATATTTAGAGGCTTATCAGGGAATCAAGTGGGTGCCAATGACTTTTGATGGGGCATAACCCATTGTTTTCAGGGATGTACCCACCAATCTTACCCACTCGATTCCACGAAGAGTCTTTAGAAAAGGCTCATCGACGGAATTAGTGGGTAGTAGCGGGGCAGAGCTACGGCATAACCCGCCGAGTTTCCAGCTAAAAACGAGGTTATTACGTGCACGTGCTCGTGCGCGTGAACGTGAACGTACCCGCAAGGGATTGCAGTACTACTGTTGGTTTATTCACCCACGTACCTACATCTCCGCTGACGAACACGAGAGGGGAGAACTCCTGCTTACTAGCGTTGTTTATAAGCTATGTTGAGCGCGCGCGAGTTCATGTTTTCGGGTACGTTCACGTCCACGGGCAGGTGCACGTGAACGGCCCGATATAATCAAAAAGCACTCACTAAAAACGTCGAAGACCCTTAGAAAAAAGCCGAAGGGGGCGTATCGAGATATCTCTCGGTCTACAGATCCAGTTTGGTGCCCGCAGGAGGTGACTTCATGCTGTATTTGAGCGGTAATTGCGTGTTTGATTGCTCAAGCAAGGAGGGATACACTCGCGTTCTATGACGTCTCGCGACCCCATCTCGATCGGATTATTTGATAGTGGACTCGGCGGTCTCACGGTGCTGAGGGGCATGCATCGGGCTCTACCAGGACACGCCTACGTGTACCTCGGCGATAATGCTCGATTCCCATACGGAACCAAAGGACATGAGACAATTGTCCGCTATGCGCGTGAGTGCGCACACTTTCTGATTCGACAGGAGGTGGGGGTGGTGATTGTCGCCTGTAACACGGCATCTGCAGCCGCGCTCTCGACGCTGGAGGACGAGCTGAGTGTCCCGGTGATCGGCACGGTAGGGCCAGCAGTGCGCCGCGCACTTGAGGTCTCCCAATCTGGATTGATAGGGGTGTTGGGAACGAATGCCACGGTTGCAAGTGGGGTCTACGAGCGCGCCATCAGATCGTCAGACGCAACCGCGCGCGTCATCTCGCAAGCATGTCCACTCTTTGTTCCCCTTGTCGAGTCGGGGATGCTGTCAGGTGATATCGTGGAGAGAATTGTTGACCTATACCTATCACCTCTCAAGTCCCAGGGCGTTGACACCGTGATTCTTGGGTGCACGCACTATCCTTTATTACTGGAGCCTATACGTGCATACCTCGGTCCCGAGGTGACTGTTGTGGAGTGTTCAGAAGCGATTGCCGACGACCTTCGGGTGCTCATCGGTGTGTCGCCCACGGCTACACAGTCAGCGGGCACCCGTTATTTTGTGACGGATGAAGTTGGCACGTTCAACTTTCTCGCTACGGCGTTTCTCGATGGGCATGCGGTCAATGCAGTGCGAATAGACTCGCTGTAGGGGGGCGCCTAGCAAGTCGCGTTGGTAGTCATGCGCATTGTCGACGCTTGTGGTTCGCCTTTGCCGCGCATCGTGTGCGAAACTGGACCACGAGAGCCCCACGGCCGGTGATGTTTCACGGCCCAACAGCCATACCAAAAAGTGGTCCAAAGGATATATTCAGAAAAGGTTCCTCATACGGGCTCGCAGAAGCTGGGTTTCTGCCTTATGTGGGTGAGATGGCTGCCCCTACCCGATACGTCCGAAGTCTATCCAAGCACGCGAGATAGCCGGCGGAGCACAGCGAAAATGGGGAGGTAGTACATCGAGCCCTGCCGGGCGAACTTCATTTGCGCAGAGCATCTCGACTGATAACTTCATCCTCGATGAGGGCCTTCTTCACATCAGCAAGCGTGACGAGAGTCGGCTGTCGCCTCCGGGCGTTTGGCGTGTGTTGAAGCCGTTTCGTCTCGTGTGTCGCGGTTTCAAGGTTCTGCACCACTTTTTTGAGCAATACCCGCATCGATTCCTCCCATTCTGCCGCCGGAAGCGAGTGCTGTGCGGTTGCGGAAGAAGCTTCCTGTCGTGCGTACAGGCTGCTAAGGATGGTGTGAGCGTGCGGGAGATTATTGGAGCCTATATGCTGTTGAACCTCCGCATCGAGCGCGGTCAGCCTCTCCAACGTCTCAGTCAGGGAGTTCCATTCATTCCCGGTGAATACAGCCACGTATTCGTTAGAATGTTCGTCGAGTGTTTTGACGTGGTTCCGAAAGTCGCTGACCCGTTGATGAAAAAGAGTGGCAAGCGAAATGGTGGATGCCTCCCTCGGATCTCGTGGCGTTAAAACCCGGTCCGAGCGCAAACATTCCCAGAGCCGAGCGGCACCGAGTAGTGCGACCAGTCCCAAAGCGACTCCTAGAGTGATTTCATCTACTATCTGCACATAGAACTCTTCGGCGGATGGCGTGCCAGACTCAATATTTTGTGCCTATGAGAGTAGATTTTTTACCTGAGTGCTATGGATACGAAAAAAGCGTAGGTCGTTGCGGGCAATCCGGGCTCTTTTAGCGGAGGTTAATGCACCGTGACCTCCTCGATGCGTGACCTCTGCCACTGTCGAAGCTTCTTATATTTCCGGGCTAGAGATGGATCCATCGCGCAGAAGGTGAAGCCCTCTGGTCCCGGTGCTTCTCGAGGCTCCCGTGCAAGTGCCAGATACCGTTCAATAAACTCCGAGGTCGACGTGGGCTTGGCCCGTCTTCGCGGTACGGGCCGTAGAAGGTGTCGGTAGTAGTCCTTCGTAAGACCGAACTGAATCTTGTTCTCCACCCCAAACAGCAGGAATTCGCCCGCGAGGCCAAGAAAGGTATAGCTCCCGGCGGGTATGTAGTTCGCATTGGAAGTGAGTTCCCAGAGTGAGCCCTGTATGAAGTGAGTAGTCATTAATTTCTCCGTGTGGCAGCTAACGTTGTAGTGAAGCATGAGTTCCTGCGGCGTTCTGATAGTTTGAAGGGAAATGCGCCGGAAACGGCGAAAAAGTCCTCGCCGTTTCCCAGACTTCCGCGCGAGCTCCGTCAAGTCGAGGATACGCCTTCGTTTTCCTTTCCCTTCAGCCACGCTTCGTTCAAATCCTCGAAATGCTCGCGACAGAACCGTAGTTCGCCACCCTGCTAGCTATTGGTTGTTGGAGTGACGGTACTCTGGTCCGCCGGGGATCGTTGTAGCTGCGATCTCTGACGAGCCCGGCTACATAGAACACCACCCAAAAATCCTGCGTGTGTTCCACGACGGGATACGTACGAGGGGTACCGCTCCGGTGTATAGTTCGAATGAGCGGGGGGTAAAGTTGTGCTCCACCGCCGATTTTTAGGCATCGGGCAGCGATCTAGGATATGCTTAATCTTCGGCAGAGAGGAGTTCGGCAGCGACGGAGCAAGGTTCGCATTTGTGTCTAGCGGAGAAACGATATGACGGCAGCAACACGCCTTGAGACCGATTCCATGGGAGTGGTTGAGGTCCCTGCAGATAGGTATTGGGGAGCGCAAACACAGCGTTCAATCACCAACTTTCCGATCGGTCGGACACGGTTCGTATGGCAGCGGCCGATCATCCGAGCTCTCGGGATACTTAAAAAATCCGCGGCTCTTGCGAATGAAGAACTCGGTGAGCTGCCGGCTTCCATCGCCCAACCGATCGCTCAAGCGGCGGAAGAGGTTAGTGCCGGGCTATTAGACGAGCATTTCCCGCTCGTCGTGTTTCAGACCGGCTCGGGAACACAATCGAATATGAATGCAAATGAGGTAATTTCAAATCGAGCCATAGAGATCTGTGGTGGTTTGATGGGAACCAAGACACCCATTCATCCAAACGATCACGTAAATAGGGGCCAATCCTCCAATGATACCTTTCCGACAGCTATGTATGTTGCCGTCGTGATGGAGCTACACGACCGTTTCTATCCTGCGCTTGAAAACCTTCGCGATACGTTGCACAGCAAAGCGAGCGCGTTTGCCACAGTTGTCAAAACGGGCCGAACGCATCTCCAGGATGCAACCCCTATTACGTTGGGGCAGGAGATCGGCAGTTGGGTTGCACAAATCGATTATACACTCGCAGCTGTACGCGAGAATATGCGTGGGCTGTATGACCTTGCAATTGGCGGCACCGCGGTGGGGACGGGGCTTAATGCACATCCGCGCTTTGGAGAGGTGTGCGCGAGGTTCATCTCTCAGCAGACCGGCTATCCGTTTCGACCCTCTGATAACCCATTCTTCTCTTTAGCGTGCCATGATGCGCTCGTTAATACATCCGCAGCGATCCGAACAGTGGCGATGACGCTCCTCAAAATCGCGAATGATGTCCGTTGGCTGGCGAGTGGGCCGCGGTGTGGTATTGGCGAAATCACCATCCCAGAAAATGAACCGGGTTCGTCAATTATGCCGGGTAAGGTTAATCCTACTCAGTGTGAAGCTCTCACCATGGTGTGTAGTCAGGTGTTCGGAAATGATGCGACCGTGGCATTCGCGGGGAGTCAGGGCAATTTCCAGCTTAATGTTTACAAGCCAGTAATGGTGCACAACGTATTGGAAAGCATTGAGTTGCTAAGCGATGCAACGCACGCTTTTAGCAGGTACTGCGCCTTGGGCATTGAGCCGAATCAGGAACGGATCTCGGAGAATCTGCAGAGGAATCTGATGTTGGTGACAGCCCTCAATCGCTATATCGGATACGACAAGGCTGCCATGGTCGCAAAGACTGCACACAAAGAGGGCAAGACATTGCGAGAGGTCGCCGTCGCGTTGGGTTTTGTATCTGCTGAAGATTTTGATCGGTATGTTGTCCCGATTGATATGACGCACCCTGCTAGGGCCCTCGACGTAATGAGTGGGTAGTTATAGGCGGCAAAGGGCCCCGAAGCTCCCACGAACGAGCACATGACGTGCGCGAGCGCGTTCACATAGTTGCGCGCCTTCGATCTATCGATGAGCCGGAATCTACAACAGCGCTGCTGTGTGTTGACACCACAAACCTAGCGATTCTCCCATTCGTACCGCGCGACGATGTGGGGCCCAACGTGTATGTCATCACACCAAACGAAGTCGGCATCTTCATAGATCTTTCGCAGTTTTGGCTGATCGGCAGCGCAATCAAGTCGGAGAAACTGTCGTTCAGCTTGTTGAGTGAGCTGTTTAGCATAGAGGATCATCTGTTGAGCAACGCCGCACCCTGCATGTGAGCGAAGAACAGCTAGTCGATGGATGAATGCCGAGTCAAG
>JBIIYC010000056.1:0-15363 GCA_044347025.1 Bdellovibrionota bacterium | reverse complement strand
ACGTAGTTCTCCGGACAGAAAGTTGGCATACCACTCCAGTTGACCTGTCGGGTAATCGTACCCGTGTTTCCGGCAACATCGGTCTGCGCAAAGGTCACGTCTCGTGTTCCGTTCTGCCCAGAGATGGTAACGTTGACTGAGAAGGTTCCGGAGGTACAGGTGGTAGTAGCTGCTCCGGTTATGTTAGCGCCGTAGGTGATCGACACGGTGAGCCCCGCTTCACACGTTCCGCTGTAGGTCTGCGAAGCCGTCAAAAAGGTCGCCCCTGCCGATGGACTCGATACTGCTACCACTGGAACGGTAGCATCGAGGGTATAGGAGATAGTCGCCGAAGAACACGAGAAGTTACCAGCAGCGTCCGTTGCTCGAATTGAATATTCGGTTGTTCCTTCACTCTGCGCGGTGGCGCGCGTAATGGTGGCGCTTGTGCCAGTGCCTGGTGAGGAATTAGTTCCAACGGCGCTACCTGTACATCCCGCGCCCTCATAAAGTGCGATCGTGTCGCCGGTAATAAAGGAATCGTTTCCGGTGAGGGTCACTAGGAACGTAGGCGCCGTGACGTTTCCGGGAGATGCAGCTGGCGTGGAGAGCGCCAGGATCGGTATCGATGGTGGTACCGTATCCGGTGTCGGTGTTGCGGTTGGAGTACTAGTCGATGTCGGCGTGTGCGTCGGCGTTTGCGTCGGGGTGATTGTTGGTGTCGTTGTCGGTGTCTGAGTCGGAGTGCTCGTCAGTGTCACCGTTGGTGTAATAGTCGGAGTCTGAGTTGGTGTTTCGGTTGGAGATGCCGCTGGGGTATCAGTTGGTGTTGCCGTCGGTGTCACCGTCGATGTGTGCGTTGGTGTCACCGTTGGAGTCACCGTTGGTGTGGTCGTTGCAGTATCAAGCGGTGTAGCTGTTGGTGTTTCAGTCGGAGTATGCGTTGGTGTTACGGTTGGAGTCTCCGTCGGGGTTGTCGTTGCAGTATCAAGCGGTGTAGCTGTCGGCGTGATAGTTGGAGTCACCGTCGGCGTCTCAGTCGGTGTTGCTGTTGGGGTAGCTGCTGGCACACTCGCTCCGAGCGCTGAGCGAGCTCCGCGTCCTCCGAACGTATTGCTGCGTGTTGCGTCGATCAACGCACTACGGCTACGGTCCGATACCCTCGCAAGGCTAAGCGTGTCGTACCAACTTCCACCGCGAAACCCGGCACCTTCTCCGTTTGCGAGGGGCCATCCCGTGGTATTGGCGTTACCACTTGCGCTTAGCACTCCATCGCCGTGAATGGATCCGTTGAACCCTCTCCCCGAGGCGTTACCAACCGTTACCACCCGGTCCCACAGACCTCCCGATAGATCCATCGCTCCATAGTACCCAGCACCTGAATCCTCCCGCGAGTTCACTCCATATCCGAAGCTTCCCACTCGAAGCGGTCCCTGGACCGATGCGTGGTTACCGTACGAGATCCAAGAGCCGCTCTGCGCTCGTTCACTGCCCAGTGCGCTATTGGTAATACTCGTCGCTTGTGTCGCTGAGGTACTCCCCCATGCGTACTCGCCCGATACCGGAGAGAGTCCGCCACGAGCAACCTTCTCAAACTCCAACTCACTCAGCGGGCGAAGCCCCGCCCAATCCAAAAACGCCGCTACATCTCCCCAACTCAGGTAGCTCATCCCTACATGCGTATAGGTAGCTCCTCCTCCCTGATCGGGTAGCGTGGCGTTTCCGCTCGCCCAACTCACATTGTTTCGATACGAAAGCGTGTCTCCCTTCTCAGAGGTGATATCTCGGGTTGTCTTCTGGCTCGCAGTGAGCGTGTTGAAGAACCGGACCCACTGACCCTGGCTGATGTGCCCCTTCATCACGTAGTAGGGTGCGTAGCCTTTGGGGAACGTGGAAGGAAGGGTGTATGTGGAACCATCACCATCGCCATCCGTAGTTGCGGGATTGTAGAAAAGCCGCTCACTCGTTCCACTCCCTGTGCCGTTTCCTGAGGAGTTTGTGGTTGTAAGAGGATCCTCCCGGTCGATGTACCACGGATCGCTATCCGAGCTTCCCTGCTTTAGTGACGAAACGGAGCTATCGTTGTCCCCGGCATAGAACGGAGCCTGCGGAACGTACGCCATCTCAACAGCAAACACCTGCACTTCCAGGTTATCTGTTACCGAGATACCGTTAGCTGCATAGTTCCAGCTAAGTGACACACCAGTCGCTGAAAAATCACCGCTACCATCCGCGCGACGAAAGATGAATGCACCAACTGCCGGATTCGTCGTAATGTTAAATGCGCTACTGGTATCGGCGAGTCCTATCGTAAGCGCTGCGTTTGACGGTACGGTGTGACCAGTCTCGTTTAATCGTGCGTGCTGCCACTCCCCTCCGCTCACTCGGTACTTGATAAATACCCACGCGGCATCCCAGTTGTACGGAGGAGATGACGTCCTCCATGAGCTGTTCCATGCGATATCAAATGAGATAGAAACGTCCCCGCTCCCTTGGTTCGGAGTGCCAACTGCTATCGACGATACCGTCACATCGGTACACTCTCCCCGCTGCGTCGTGAAGAGCACACACACACAACACACTAGCAGTGCTACAAGACGAAGCACGTTCATGGCCTTCAGGTTAACCGCGGATCATAACAGACTCCTGTTCTGTTAGGGTATTTTCCAAGTAAGTCGGAACACTTGGCGCACTCTCTTAGGATGCGGAGCTACTTATTTCAGGTGGAGATATCCTCTGAATCCTTGGGGTTATACCCCTCATGGTATCCACCAATGCCCACTAGGGCTGAACCACCGAGCCTAAGTAGTTGAAATAAGGCATCCAGAACCTCGCCTCCCACACATGGCACCCTCCGGCTCCCCCATCCCCCACCATCTACCTCGCTCCTCTTAGCCAACCGCGAGTTGATTACCGACTCAGAGTCGTTATGATCCAAACGAGGAGAACCCTATGCAGATACAGATCGCCTCCATGCTGAAGATATATCCCCAGGTGGAGGAATTTCTTGGCGCCATCGTTGAGAGCGCCCAGCTTCCTAATCTTACCCCGGTCGAGAAGCAGGGAATGGTCCACGAGCTAGGACTTTTATTCGCTCAACGACTTACTTCGTACCTTGAAGGCGCACTCGATGCGGACTCCCTCGCAGATCTGAATGACGTTCTCTCAGGCACCCGCGACGACCACGATGTATATGCGCGCTTACGGTCTATCATTCCACAGTTCGACGCAGATCTTGAAAGATTATGTGTCGCGTTTCATGCCGAGTATGCAGTAGGAGCGTAATCAGTATATGCACGTACCACCAACATCTTGTGATCCCAAGACAGTACACGAGGCGCGCAGCTCCCTGGTTGACCTGTTTCGCTTAAGAGCTCAAAGCTCCTCAGTCCCATCCCCTTCTACCTCCACAACCCCTGCAGCAACACCCGCGCAATCCCCGTCCACGAGTGCCGCAGCAGATGCTGTCGAGATTCCTGATGTGGTTGTAAGCCCTGAATCCGCACAAGGGCGTCGCATCGTCATCGTGGGCATGGCACATCGAGTAGAGGAAGCTGCTGGACTGAACGCAGATCAGGCAATCAACAAACGCTTTGAAGAGTACCGACAGTCGTCCTCAACTACTTCTCCGGGAATCCTGGCGAAGATCGGAAGAGTTGTCTCAGCGCCGTTTCGGCCTACTACCTATAAAGCCGCGTGGCTACGCATGACCGCTGACTCACAGCGCGCCACCTTGATCAGGGACGCCAGCGATACCGTGTTCAAAGAGATAGCTACCGAGTCAGAAGCCTCGGCGATACTTGACCGAATCGCGGCACTAGACACGCGCACCGCCTCGCGAGGAGACTTCGGAGAGCAGTGCATACATGAAACACGCAAAGGTCGTCGTGCTGAACGCGCCCTTAGAAACCTCGCAGCACAGTATCTCTCCGGCGAAATCCCAGCGGATACTTTCGATCAGCGCAAGAGTGCTGTTCTTGCGCAGGCAGGCGTGCGGCACGTCATTGATACTACTCGCGCAGTTCTCGACGAGATTCGAGGAGGCAGCGCCCTGACTCGGGACGAAGCCAACGCAGCCCTCAAGGAGATCTCGTTTGCGATCTGGAACGATTCCTCGGCTGCAGGAGAGAAGCTTCGGCGCGGGATCGGTGACCGGCTCGTTGCTGCGTGTCACGGCAGTCGAATCCTCGGCACAGTGCCCGGAATTACGGCTTGCACCGCTACAGTTGTATCGATCGGTGTGTACCTCGCAAAAGGAGGATTCGGCACTCGTCAGCTCGCTATCGGGGTAGCTTCGGGGATGGGAACATCTTTCGCATTGGGTGCAGCAATCGCGTCGGCTCCTGTTATCTCCGGCCTGATTATCGGCACAGCCGTCGCGTCAGTTTTCTCGTACCTTCGAAAGGGAAGAGAGCTCAAGAAAGATCTGAATCAAGTCCGAACCGAGAAGGTCCTCGGTCAACACCAGCCAGACGATCAGGAACTCAGCCGCAAAGACAAGCTCTTTCGCGAAACGTTCATGAATTCCAAAGCTCTGAACGTCAAGCAGCGAATCACCGATCTTACAGCGATCACTGACCCACAGGCGCTTGCGCAAGCCATCGGCGAAACGGAGGCTGCGCTTACATTACAGAATGACCCGCGTACCAGAGCAAATAGCCTCGACTACACCGACCCATCACAGGTAGCGCGCGAGCGAATGGAATTACTGCGTGCATTAGCGAACGCGCGCCGAATTCATCAGGGTCACGGCGTTGATGCAGAGACGAAGAAAACTCTAGACGCCAAGCGCGAGGCAGCCAAAGCTACCTTCTTGGACCATTTTACGACGACTCAGCACGAGGTTGACCAAAGCTTCACCAGCCATCGCCGGATAGAGCAGACTAAGTCACTCGTTACTACCCTTGTGGCAGGTGGATTGGTGGGTGGTTTGTTCTACGGAGCCGGAAAGGCTGTGGACGCGGTCCAGGAGCACTGGGGGCAGACAGCATCGGGAGTCTCAGGCGCGACCACCGCGCAGTCTTCGACACCAAAGTCATTAAGTTCGACGAGCGCCTCAGCGAACCCGAACTCATCAACCAGTCATGAGGTAGTGCAGCACACTGTGGTTAGACCGCCACCCATCGATCTCAATCAGCTCCCACCTGGGATCACACTGGACCCGACGGGGGATATTATTGTCGATAGCTCAACCGTAGATCCCCAGGTATTGCGAGATTTACAAACCTATCAGCCCGATTTCTCCACGGTGCAACTCCAGGCAGGAACTCCTGCTCACGATACTACGCGTTCGATTACTGAGAGCCTTACATCGACCGATGCAACACACGGTATTCGGGGCGGCACCCTTAGTCGGGAGTATTACTACGACAACGGAACTACGGCGTTCGACAAAAATGAACTTCGGCTACATTGGGGAGGTGCAGGCCGTCGGGGTGTTGATGGTGATGGGAACATCGTGTACTCCGTCTCGAAGATGTTTCGCGAAGATTCATATTTCCTTCAACGTGGAGCCAAGGTCTCTCTCGATGTCGGTGATGCCGTGACGAACGGAGCTGCTCGAACCGCTCAACAAGGGCAGGTTGAGATGATTCTACGGCTCGATGCCAACAATCCAAACGAGATTATCCGAATTCCGATTCAGCCCGATGGAAGCGTCGTCATTCCAGACGAGGTACAAAACGTTGCGTATCGGATAAATGCTCATGGCCAAGCCGAGTACATCGGCTGGAAGGCCTCGATCGGACTCGTTACGGAGAATAGCGATGGAACGATCTCCTTCGGCGAAATAGCGACTGATTTTGGTGCTAGGAAGCTCAATGGCGCCTTGGTCCGCGAAACGATAAACGGTGCGGATCCAGTCTACGAATACCGATTTCCAAAGGTTGAGGAGATTCGAGAAGAGATCGTCGACAAAGTAGTGCCACCACCAGCGGTACCACCGACCGCCGTCGTCGAGCAGACTCCCGCCGCCACTGAGGCTTCAGCGCCAGAGCGACGATGGATCTTCCCCGTTGGTTGGGATGATCACCGTGACGCCTTGGGCACTCGAGACAAAGTCGAACAGGTAACCCAGGAACCTGTGAAGCCACCCAGTGTCGCTCCTGAAAACACCACTCAGGGCCCAACCACCACACCGCCAGCAGGCGATTCACCAAAGGCCCCGGCGACCGAGACACCACCAGTGAATCTCGAGCCCGAGACTCCGCCAAGTTCCGATGGCGACTCAAACGGAGACAAAGCGGCCGAGGCCACAACGCCCAATCCATTCTCCGGATTGGAGTGGACTAAGGCATCAGCCGATGATGATGAGGAGAAGAGGCGCGCGGCGCTCCAATCTAATCTTGAATCGATCCTTCGAGCCAACCCACGCAAGGTGCTAGAGCCTGACTCGAATTGGCCTTGGTACACGGATCAGGTTCAGTATTACCGGGGGCCGAGTGATGCGCCCGAACCTCTCGTCATTAGTGATATGCAGCCTGGTGAGGTCGCAATCCTGCGTAATGACAAGGGTGAGCTCCTCGGAATCGCGTGCATACAAAACCCAGAACGTCGCACCGCAGACGACGAAGAGCGGCTGTTTGTGGTTGTTGATTACCTGCAAGACGGACCAGTTCGTCATTCCACCTCTCTCAAAACCGTTACAGACCTCACTGCTCAGTTCGGTACAACCAAGCCCGAGTTCCTCAGAAATAACGCTGAAGGGGGCTCAGCTCCCGAGGCGGCTCCGACGAAACTGCCGGCAGAACCACACGCTGAGGCAACGCCCCCTTCATTACCTGGAATTGCCGAGAGCGGAACCGGTGGCTCCGACGACAGGGTGATGCTCGACACGTCGCCGGCCAACGAGGCCCCCGAACCTCCACAGGCACATATTGATGAGGTAATTGCACCGGCGAAGCCCGCCAAGAGGACTCCAGCGCGACGTACCCGACGAGCTCCCTCTGCCTCGTAAATCCTCTTTCCCTTTCGATTGAAGAGGAGTATCGATCGGGGCAAGGAGCATGCTCTCGATGAGTATTCACCCTCACAAAGAGCCCGCACGCGGGGCAACCTCACTTAACCTTCCCTACGCTGCTCACTCCGCATACGAGCGGATCCGCAAGCTTTGGGAGTTCTCATCGGAGAACGGTGCGCTGTCACTGCGCGATCTGGTCGCATCTCGAGATCCCAAGGTGCCTGTCGAGTACGACCACCTCGTTGAACTTCTCGGAGATGCGCAGTTCGATAGCTCTCCGTTCGGCACGTGGGTATTCGCAGAGGCGGCGAGAATTCTCGCCGCGATAGGACCCGACGATTCGGCTGGTCACAACAATGAGTACTCACATGCTGTGAAGTATCTCTTCCACGGCGCATGCGTCGAACCCTCGCCACATCGATCAATACTCGACGACCCACAGAGTCACGCTGCCGCAACGACGCTCGTCGATACCTCAGTACGCTTCTGCGAATGCTCCCATTCTCTCGGCACAATCCCGGTGCTCCTCCGGGGAATCGTTGCGAGTAACCTACGAGCATGGGGAGCCTCAAACTGTATTGATGCCTTTCTCTTCCATCCAGAAAGCCTTAGATCGCCGAGATTTCTCGAAATGCTCGAGCACGCCCGAGCGCATCATGCTCAAAACCAACCACCGCCGTCCTCACGTGGATTTGTCAACGATCCCTTCGCGGTGTGTCATCATTTCTGCGCCGCACAGTCTCCGTGGGAATTTCTTCAATGGGCGTTCACACACCACATTCGCCTTCCACTCTCGCGCGTGTCGACAACGTTACACAGAGCGTTCTCCCCATCCAAAGAACCGGAACAGCCAGGCGATCCGAAGGCCGCAATCGATACCGATCCCTCGGAGTCAATCACCCTCGAGCCACGGCAGGGAATCTTTGTCGACATCTTCGGCACACTCATAAACCATGATGGCTCACCGAACATGCGTCTGCTCCATCTTCTCCGTCAGGTAATGCACGAGGTTCCATCTCGACCGGTATTTCTTGTGAGTGATAGTCAAGACGAGGAGATCGAGCGCGCCCTTGCACCTCTCGGCATGCCCCTCCCTCCGCTCATTCACAAGGATACGTTGAAGGACTCTCTCGTAGCGTGTCTTATTGATAACTGTGACCCGGAGCCACAGGGCCTCCACGCTCAAGAGCACCTGAAGCCATCCGAGGCGATCCAGTCTGCCGATCGATTACTGAGCCCGGACGTGCGCGTGCAACGTCATTCGTAGCATCGACTTCATTCATTCGTGACGTAGGTAGGGAGGACCGGCCGATGCTTGGCATCCCCGAGGCTATCGCTGCACATCCCCAACTCGAAACACGATATCGCTCACGACATCGCCTGGCTTTAAATAGTGCACGAGCTTTTGCAGAAGCACGGGCTTCATAAAGGTTAATTCCTGTGCCCACACGGGGTGCAACACATGCACGAACAACGTGCGGTTTCGGATACAATCCGGCTTTGTCACTTCGTAGAGACGCTCTCCAACGATTGAACGCCAATGCAAAATAAATTCGTAGCGTTCAACTTTTTTATCGAGTCCGCGATACGCGAGCACCTTCGAGAGAATTCCCTTGATCTTTGTGAGGTCGGTATGGACCCCGGCTCGTCGACGACGTTGCGGATAGTACTCCCGTTTTGACGTATACTCTCCATCAGTTGAGCGGGTCTTGTCCCCATTTGCCGGAGATGTTGAAGCGTGTGCGGCTACTGATCGTGAAGACGAGGTGGTATTGGGTGTCGTCGTCGAACATGGCTGCTTCGAAACAACGCTCCCAAGAATGCTATTTATCTTCTCCACTCCCCTTCTCCTTCTTCTCGAAGATCACCACCACTTCGTCGGGGCGAGCCATGCCCAGCTCGCTGCGAGCAGCCTTCTCGACCGTTCGAGAGTCGGATTGGAGTCCCTGCACTTCACGACGCAACGCCTGCACGTTATCGGCTAGCTTTGCATTCGTATGCTGCTGTTGCTCCACGCGGCGATTCAGCTGCGAAAGCCTAGCGAACCCGTCATCCGAAAGAAAGGAGAAAGCTGCCGCTACGATAGCACAGACCAAGAGAAAGAGGGTTGCAGTTGAGCGCATGGAAGGAGTGTACCCCGACCTGGTTCGGGTAGCCAGCTAGATTGTTGGATCCACTGGCAACAGACACCCCCTCCCCCCATTTACTTCACTTCGCCAAGGGGGGTAATATCCCCCCGATTTAACACGAACTGGTCTCAAAAGTAGCTTCGTAGCGAGTGCGGCGAAATGCGGGGCGAGACCAGGAAAACGAGCGAAAAAACTGGGGCGTATCCACCGGGATACACTGAGGATTTTTTCGTGACGTTTGACGTAATCGCAACCCGCACGTCGGCGTCCGTAGCCGAAATTACTTTTGATACCAGTTCACATTGATTACCTGGAGAATCTTTACCATGAAATCGAGCGCTATCGCCTCCGTTACCGCGTACGAGTGCCTAGACTCCCGCGGCTTCCCAACCGTTGCTGCAACCGTAACCCTTCAGAACGGCGCGACCGGCTCTGCGATGGTTCCATCCGGCGCATCGACCGGAGAATACGAGGCGTTAGAGCTTCGTGATGGCGATAATGAGCGATATCTCGGCAAAGGCGTTCTGCGAGCCGTTGAGCACATTAAAGAGAAGATTGCTCCGGTTGTTGCTGGACACGACGCTCTCGAGCTTGCTGCGCTTGACCGCAAACTCATCGACCTCGATGGAACCGAGACAAAGAGCCGCCTCGGAGCAAATGCTATCCTCGGTGTAAGCTTAGCGGCTGCTCACGCAGGAGCGAACTACTTGAATATTCCACTCTTCCGCTACATCGGCGGAGCAAACGCACGCCAACTTCCTGTACCTCTGGTCAACATAATTAACGGTGGCGCTCACGCAGCAAACCTCCTCGATTTCCAAGAGTTCATGATCGTGCCGCACGTTTCATCGACCTTCTTCGAGAACATTCGCTGCGCGAGCGAGGTATTCCACGCGTTAAAGAAGAACCTTAAGAAGAAGGGTCTCTCTACCGGCATCGGAGATGAGGGTGGATTCGCACCAGACCTCGAGGGCCCAACAGCGGCGCTTGAGGCACTCGTTGAGTCGATCTCCGATGCGGGCTATGAGCCAGGGAAAGATGTATCGATCGCACTCGATGTAGCTGCAAGCGAGTTCTTCAATGAGGAGAAAGGCAAGTACGTGTTCAAGAAGAGCACCAAGGAGGAGTTCACATCAGCAGAGCTCGTTGACCTCTACGCAGGCTGGGCCGCGAAGTATCCCCTGGTGAGCATCGAAGATGGACTCGATGAGAATGACTGGGATGGCTGGCGCCTGATGACTGAGAAGATCGGCGGCAACGTTCAGCTCGTTGGAGACGATCTCTTTGTAACGAATGTAAAGCGCCTTGCGGATGGAATTGAGCAGGGAGCAGGTAATGCGATTTTGATTAAGCTCAACCAGATCGGAACAGTGACCGAGACGCTTGAGGCTATCGATCTCGCACACAAAAACGGCTACCGCGCAGTTATGTCGCACCGCTCAGGCGAGACTGAGGACACAACTATCGCAGACCTTGCGGTAGCAACCGCATGTGGTCAGATTAAGACCGGAAGCGTGTGCCGAAGTGAGCGAACAGCGAAGTACAATCGACTTCTCTGGATCGAGACGTTCCTCGCCGGCCAATCGATCTGCAACAACCCATTCGCGTGATCGGCTGGGCACTCTCGCTCATAGCAGCGGCAACGCTGTGTAGCGCCTGGTGGTATCCAGGTTCGGCGCTATGCGCTGCTTTGGGGTGGAGTTCGGTCGCGTTATTCTACGCGGCGCTCTCAGCTCCCAAGCAGCGCATACGTCGGTTTTTTATCGCCGGCGTTGTCACGTACGTCGGGGGCTTTTATTGGCTCTATTCCACTATTCGTGAATTCGGCGGATTCCCTTTCGTTGCGGCACTGGCAATTTTTCTTCTCTTCGCCTGTGGGAGCGCCGTTCAATTCATCCTGTGGTCCTTCAGTTGGCAGCACCTACCTCGCTGGTGCGCACGTCTCGGCATGCGGACAGCACTGTCGTGGCTCGTCGCCCATCACTTTTGGATTAAGATCTTCCCCTGGGACTTCGGCCACACCCAACTCGGCTTCTTCCCGTTCGCGCAAACCGCAGGAATACTCGGCGTTACTGGCATCACCTTCATTATGATGTGGGTGGTGGAGTCGATGTGCAATCGCCGCCAAGTAGCATCAGCGGCTCGTGGATTCGCCTTGGCGTCGTTCGTTGGCGCTATCGCCTACGGGTACTGGATTGAGGAAACGATCGAAGGGCTTCCGAGCAAACCTCTCTCAACTGTGATGATCCAGGGGAATGTCTCGCTTCAGCACAAACACGACATGACCTTCTTCACGGTAAACCGCGAGCAGTACCTCAAGACCAGTATGAAGGTCGCAGAGAAAGATGCTCTGGTGATCTGGCCGGAATCGACGATCACCGAGTTTATACCAGCCTCTATTCAAGATGTGTCACGCACATCACTCCTTCCATTTCTCGGGAACGGCTCGGCGTTTCTCGTCGGAGGCCTCACCTATCGCTCTCGTAGCGAGTACTTCAACAGCTCTCTTTTAATTCGGCCTGATGGTACGGTGGCTCAGCCATACAACAAGATGATCTTAATGCCGTTTGGCGAATACACACCGTTCGCGTCTGCCTTGCCGTGGCTCGCGGACATCAACGCCACTGCCGGACAATTCACTGCCGGCGAATCACCGTCCGTACTATCGTTTACCCTTTCAAATCAAACTGAAGTAAAGCTGGCTCCCCTCATCTGTTATGAGGATATTGTGCCCGCACTAGCCCGCGAGGCGACCGCTCGTGGAGCTGAAGTGTTGATCAATCAAACGAACGATGCCTGGTTTGGTGATACTGTTGCACCGTACCAGCACCACATGATTGCTGCTTTCCGAGCGATTGAGAATCGAAGGTATCTCCTTCGCTCCACCAACACGGGCCTGACTGCTGTTGTTGATCCCCTCGGGAGAACCCTCGCCTCGCTCCTGCCGTACACAGAGAGCGTTCTTCCCATGGAGATATCACTGCTCAGCTACCAGAGCACATTTACAACACTGCCCATCTACTTGATGTGGCTAGCCCTCGCCACAATAACAGCGTTTGCAACAATACTCCGTGTGCTTCGAAAGCGCGGCGCAGATACGAAATCGGTGTAGCTCTCATCAAAATAGGTCGAGAGAAGAAGTATCGAGGGGTGTATCCCCCTTCGCAGCCATACCGGCTCAGCGAAGAACTACAGTGTGAGCTACAGGAGCCTCAATCCATGTTGGTCTTTACTCGCGGTATCCCCCTTCGCCTTATTACAGTCACCATCGGCGCTTCCCTGCTCGCCTGCGCAACTCCTCAGCCGGGCCCAGATAAATCGATCGGTGGAGCTATTCTCGGAGCAGGGTGGGGTGCAGGAGCCGGCGCTGTCATTGGAAATCAAACTACGAACGCTCCCGGCAAGGCTGTCGCCGTCGGCGCAGGATTCGGCGCTGCCGGGGGGCTCTTGATGGGCATGGGATACGACATGCAGGAAGGAGCGCAGCTCGACCAGAATCGGGAACTCGCCGCTCTTAAAGTTCAAAGCGCGGCGAATCAGATGGAGCTCGCCAAACTTCAGGGACACCTCGATAGCTCATCCGCGCCCAGTCCGATCGGCGCCGGTGTGTACACCGTTCACTTCGATGAGGATCAGACTAATTTACGACTCGGTGCGGTAAAAGGACTCGAGCAAGTCGCCGAGGCGATCAAGGGTGGTCGCGCATTCAGAACCGTCTATGTAGTCGGACACACCGATGACACCGGACGCCCCGATTACAACGAGAAACTCGCCAAAGCGCGGGCAGACGCCGTGGCCGGCTACCTTGCAGCGCGAGGGATTCCAACTGACAATATCAAAGTTGAGAGCTTCTCAGCATCGAGACCGGTGGCTACGAACAAGACCGCAGCAGGACGACAACTCAACCGTCGGACCGAGGTCTCAATCATTCGGTAACGCCCGCCTATCTGCTTGATTGCGCATTGCGGCCGAATCGACCAAGATCACAGTATCGAACTACTCCGTTTGTGAGGTGACTACCGTATGACACACGCCTTTATCATCGACGCCGTTCGCACACCCCGAGCTCGCAGAAAGGGCAAGTTCTCTGGGGTTCACCCAACTGACCTTCTTACCTATCCGCTCAACGCCCTCGTGGCGCGCAATTCTATCGCGCCAGCAGTTGTGGAGGACGTGCTCGTTGGATGCGTTACGCAGACGGGAGAACAAGGATGGTGCGTAGGACGAGCCGGCGTACTCGCCGCCGGATGGCCCTTCTCTGTTCCAGCGACCACCATCAATCGCCTCTGTGGTTCTGGTCAGCAAGCACTCAACTTTGCAGCCAGTGGTGTGCAAGCTGGACAGTATAATGTGGTGATCGGTGGCGGACTTGAACACATGACCCGCGTGCCGATGTTCAGTGATTGTGGGGGCGAAGAGAGCCCACTCCTCAAGAAACACCACCCCGATCTGGTTCAGCAGGGTCTTGCGGCCGAGATCCTTGCAGAGCAGTTCTCAATCACACGAGACGATGCGGACCAGTTCGCGCTTCGATCACAAAAGCTCGCCAAACAGGCCCTCGATCAGGGCCGCTTTTCAAAGAGTATGGTGCCGGTGCCGTATCGAGATGAACACGGTGCGGATCAAACCCTCTCGATCGACGACAATCCCCGTCCAGACACTACCATCGAGGCGCTCGCTACGCTCAAGACGGTATTCAAACCCGAGGGAGGGATCATTACCGCAGGAAACGCATCGGCGATCGTCGATGGCGCTGCGGCGATTCTTGTTGCAAGCGAAATTGGTATTTCAAAACAC
The DNA here is from genome assembly GCA_044347025.1 of Bdellovibrionota bacterium. GTDB lineage: Bacteria > Bdellovibrionota_C > UBA2361 > UBA2361 > OMII01 > OMII01. Next base: position 1,500 of record JBIIYC010000056.1, on the reverse strand, counting down.
AACCTAACTCCTCGAGCGCGGGTCGTTGCACATGTGGCAGTCGGCTCTCCTCCCCGCGTGATGCTCACAGGCCCTCTTGAGGCGTCTCGGCAGATATTAGACAGAGCTGGGCTCTCCATCAAGGATATCGATCTGTGGGAGATAAACGAGGCGTTTGCTCCCGTTGCGATAATGACGATCCGAGAGCTCGGTATCGATCCGGAGAGAGTCAATGTGAACGGCGGAGGAATCGCCCTTGGCCACCCCCTTGGTGCTACCGGTGCCATGTTGCTGGGGACAGCCATCGATGAACTGGAGCGCACCAAGGGCCGTTACGCGTTGGTAACCATGTGTATTGGCCTCGGTATGGGGATCGCAACCATAATCGAACGGGTGTAGAATCCTGCTACGAAATAGCGCCAGAGTGGGTAGGAAATCGCCCGCCCGTCCGACTCTGTAGGTGAGGGTAAGGCCTAGGCGGCCGAGGTAGACCAGGGTCACATACCCTCGGAATGCGACGCTTTGGCCAACTATCTGGTTTTACGTATAGTATTTGTTCGGGAGAGGGTATTCTCAAAGAGCACAAAAGGGTTAGAAGATACCCATAACCTCTAGTGAGATTTCGTAGGGACACTATCTCAGCATGCTTCGGTCGTTAGAGCTTTTATTCCTGTATTTGGTCGACTGGTTCTACCAGCTACCAGCTATTGTAGGTCTCCTGACCCTTGGTGTCGCGGGAACAGCATGCCTCATCGCTCAGTTTTTTATCGCGGGAAACACAACCCTTGTACGTAGCTTCATCCCCGGCGTTGCAGGGCTCTTCTTCTTCATCGCAGAAGTCCTTCACCTAACGGAACCACAGCGAGTTACCTCGACCGTGGAGAACATCCTCGACACCCTCAAGAACTCCACGGCAGGTGGAGTCACCCCGATACCGATAATCGAGCCACTCCTCAGTGTGCTTATTGCTCCAGCAGCAGAGCGATTCGCCATCGAGGAGAGTCTCTTTGTCGTGCTTGCAGGATACCTAGTCTTAGTGGCTCGTCAGAGCTGGTCCGAATACAAAAAGACCGGTGTCATTATCGGCGATCTCTCGTTGAGCGCATTTGTAAAAGATAAGGGTCGACGACCCAAGCGCTCTGACACGAACGAGTTAGGTTCGGGAGATCTTGCGAACACCGAGCAGATCGCCCGATGGACGAGGCCGTCTGGCAAAACCGGCGACACAACACTCGCCGTCACAAATCTACGCGGAAGCGAGGGAGAATCCTTTCCCCAAGCCAAACTCGTCATCAGCCGAGACGAACGAAACCGTCACGTTCTCGTCGTAGCGAAAACCGGTAGCGGTAAAACAAGCCGCTTCATCTTACCGATCCTGTACAGCGATTGCATGGATCCCGTCTGTTCGACGATCGTTATCGACTCCAAGCCCGAGATGTGGGGAAAACTCGCGGCAATGACGCGCAAGTACAACCCTGAGAAAAACATTCTCCTCTTTAACCCACTCGACCGCGCCCGCTC